>NZ_JBEXSY010000016.1:0-130619 GCF_040613895.1 Nocardiopsis sp. NPDC006198
GTGATGTATGAGGTGCCTTCGCGTGAGGATGTGGGGCAGGTGATCATCAGTCGGGAGACGGTGATCGACAACGTGAACCCCACGATCGTGCCGCGCATCCGCACCGAGCAGAACAGGCGGCGCCGCGACCGCTCGGCCTGACCCCGGCGGTCCCCGCTCCGTGGGGCGGACGGCAGGAGCGTGTCCCGGGGGACACGCGGCCTTCGTGCCGCCCCGAGCGCGCCCCCCGGTGTGAGACTTGCGGGGGAGGTGGGCGCATGGTCGACGGGTCCCCGATCGGTGAGGGCGAGCTCCTGTTCGAGGAGCTGGTCAGGTCCGTGCACGGCTGCGGGCCGATCGAGGTCCTGGAGGCGGCCGAGCGCTACGGCCAGGCCATCGGCCTCACGGCGGTCACCGTCCACGTGGTCGACATCCAGCAGAACCTCCTCTTCCCCCTCACCGGCGGCCCCCCGCTCGGCGTCGACTCCACCGAGGCGGGAGAGGCCTACCGCTCCGACACGCTGCGGCTGGACGAGGGGGGCGACGGCGAACTGAGCCTGTGGCTCCCCCTGCGCGACGGCGCCGACCGCATGGGCGTCCTGCACGTCAGGACGGAGTCCCTGGACGAGCCCACCCTGCGCCGCTGCCAGACGCTGGCCTCCCTCCTGGCCCTGGTGGTCACCTCCAAACGCGCCTACAGCGACACCTACGTCCGCCACACCCGCACGCGGCCGGTGCAGCTGCGCACCGAGATGCTGCGCGCCTTCCTGCCGCCGCGCACGCTCGGCACCACGCGGGGGGTGTCCACCGCCGTCCTCGAACCCGCCTACGAGCTCGGCGGCGACGCCTTCGACCACTCGATCACGAAGGACACCCTGCACGCCGTCATCCTCGACGCGATGGGCCACGACCTGGCCTCCGGCCTGACCGCGTCGGTGGCCATGGCCGGGGCCCGCAGCGCCAGGCGCAACGGGGCCGACCTCGCCGAGCTCACCGCGAGTGTGGAGAAGGCCCTGCTCCAGTGGCTTCCCGAACGCTTCTGCACGGGTGTCTTCGCCACCCTGGAGCTGGCCGACGGGATGTTCTCCTGGGCCAACTGCGCCCACCCCACGCCCCTGCTCATCCGGGACCGCCGCCTGGTGCCCGGGGCCCTGGACCGGGAACCGGAGGTGCCCCTCGGCCTCGGCGGCGTCCTGGGCGGGGCCGAGGCGCGCACCGTCCACCGCGTCCGGCTCGAACCCGGAGACCAGGTGCTGCTCTACACCGACGGCGTGACCGAGGCCCACGACAGCGAGGGGCGGATGTTCGGCCTCGAGCAGTTCGCGGACTTCGTCATCCGTGCGGCCTCCGCCGACGAGCCCGCCCCCGAGACCCTGCGGCGCCTCATCCACGCCATCCACGAGCACCAGCGCGGCAGCTTCACCGACGACGCCACCATCATGCTGCTGGAATGGCACCCGGACGGCCGCGGGGCGCCGCGCTCCCGGGGGTGCTGAGGAACCGCCCCGTGGGCCCGGCCGCGCCGCCGCGCCGGGGGCGGCGGGCCGCGGTCGTCGTCACCACAGGGCCAGCACCCGGCTCGGCCCGCCGGAGGCGTCCAGCCCCGGCATCACCCCGATGCTGAGCAGGGCTCCGGTCGGCGGCAGCCGGTCCAGCCCTGTCAGCGACTCCAGCCCCCACCGGTCGGCGCGGCCGAGCACCTCGTGCGCGGCGAAGTCCGTGGAGCGACCCGGGTCGGTGCTCAGCGTGTCGACCCCCACCCCGGCGACCCGCCTCCGGGCGACCAGGAACTCGCACGCCTCCGCGCCGAAGCCGGGGAAGTGCCACGAGCCGTCGGCCGCCACCCCGCGCACCGCCTCGTCCCCCCGCGCCCAGCGGGCGCTCCACCCCGAGTTCATCAGCACCGCCGCCCCGGCCGGGATCTCCCCGTGCGCCCGCTCGAACGCCAGGACGTCGTCCACCGTGACCGTGGTGTCCGGATCCTCCGCGGCGCGGGCCCTGACGTCGATGACGGCGGCGGGCGCGACCAGCTCCTCCGGCCGGATGTCGGGGACCAGGCGGCCGCCGCCGATCACGTGCCCGGGGGCGTCCAGGTGCGTCCCCGTGTGCTCACCGAACGTCCACTGCTGCACGTAGAGGCCGAACTCCCCCTCGGGGGCGGCCTCGGAGACCGTCTCCCGCACGGGTTTCACGTCGTCCCACCCGGCCATCGTCGGCGAGATCACGTGGCTCAGGTCGGCCACCCGGTGGAAGGCCCGGGGCCACGGAAGGGGGCCGGGCGGCGGGGGCGGGGGGCCGGCCGGGGCGGAGTCGGACAGGCCGTTCCGCGCGCGGACGGTCTCACCGGTTCCGTGGAGGCACATGGGGTCCCTTTCGTGTCGTGTCCTCTGCCGTATGCCCGGGCGGGGACCGGGACAACCTGTGCGCGGCCCCCTGTGGACGGGCTCCGACACGCTACCGGGCGCGGCGGTCGGCGGGCGGTGGAACCGCGCGGAGCCCCGCGCGGGCCCCGCGTCAGCTGCCGTCCTCGGCGGCGACGGTGTCGAACACCAGGTCGCCCCAGCTCTCCGGGGCGGTGCCGATGGCGCCGATCTCGGCCATGAACGAGCCGATCCTCTCCAGGCCCTGTGGCGCGGTCGTGTACTCGATGCCGTCCCGGCCCAGGTGCTCCAGGTACTCCTCCGCCGTGACCGCCCCGTTCTCGGCCTCGGACAGGATGCGGGCGGCCGCCTCGGGGTCCCCGGTGATCAGCTCGTTGGCGCGTTCCACGCAGGCGTGCAGGGCCTCGACGACGTCGGGATTCTCCTCCGCGTAGTCCTCCATGGCGGTGACCACGTTGAAGCCGTGCGGACCGCCGAGGACCTCGTAGCTGTCGAGGAGCACCCGCGCGCCCTCGGCCTCGGCCTGGTACTGGAACGGCGGAGCGGTGACCGCCGCCGCGATCTGTCCGCTGAGCAGGGCCTGGAGTGCGTCGGGGTGGGGCATGGCCACCAGGTTGCCGGTGAACCGGTCCGGGTCGCCGAACTCCTCCCGGGCGGCGTGCGCCAGCACGATCGACTGGATCGAGCCCGGTTGGGGCGAGGAGATGCGGTCGGCGCCGGTGATGTCGGACAGGCTCCGGATGCGGTCGTCCGTGGTGACCATCCACAGCGGCATGTTGTTCAGGCCGGTGACGACCTTCCACGGGACGCCGCTGTCGCGTGCCTGGAGGAAGGGCGCCAGGCCGCCGGTGCCCGCCTGGAGGCTGCCCGCGAGCATGCCGTCCCGGCTCGCCGAGCCCCCGCTCAGCACCTGCCACTCGACGGTGCGGTCGGGCAGCGCCTCCGCCAGCCACCCCCTGGCCTCGACGACGGTCAGCGACGCGTAGCTGAGCCCGTATCCGGTGGCGATCGCCACCGTGCCGGACCCGTCCGAGGCCCCGGAGCCGTCGGAGCACCCCGCGGCGCCCACGACGGCGGCGCCCGCGAGCAGGCCGAGGCCGCCGCGGAGCACGTCGCGGCGTCCGGGGGGCCGTGGTGTACGGATGGCGGTCACAGGGCGGCTCCCTCTTTCATGCCCCAGCGGACGACGGTCCGCCGCTCCAGCAGTGTGAACAGCAGGTCCAGCGCGATCCCGATCAGCGCGATGGTCACCAGGCCCGCGAAGACGTCCGGGATGTCCAGGTGGAAGCGGGCCTCGTTGATGAAGAACCCGAGCCCTCCCTGCGCGCCCGCGACCCCGAAGACCAGCTCGGCGGCGATGACGGTGCGCCAGCCGAACGCCCAGCCCGTCCTGACCCCGGCGACGGTGTGCGGCAGGGCCGCGGGCAGGTGCACGTCCCGGATCAGCCGCCACGAGCGCAGGCCGAGGCTGCGGCCGACCATGAGCGTGGTGGCCGGGACGGTGCGGAAGCCCATGCCGATGTTGACCGCCATCGGCCACAGGACGGCGTTGGCCACCACGAACACCAGGGCGGTCTCGTCGAGGCCGAACCACAGCATGGCCAGGGGCAGGATCGCCACCGACGGCAGGGGGTTGACCATCGCGGTGAGCAGCGTCAGCAGGTCGTCGCCGAAGCGCGTGGCGACCGCGAGGGCGGTCAGCACGACGGCCAGCGCCGTGCCGATGAGCATCCCCAGGCCGAGGATCCGCAGGGTGGTGAGGGTGGGGCCCACCAGGGCGCCGCCGCCCCACCCCTCCGCGAACGCGGCGGCCACGTCCCAGGGCCCCGCGAAGACGAGCGGACTGACGCCGGCGGCGACCACGTACAGCTGCCACACCCCGAGCAGCGCCACCAGGAGGACGCTCCTGCGCAGGCCGACGGGAAGCCGCGACCAGGGGACGTCCGACCGCCGGCCCCCTGCGCCGGCGTCGGCGGGCGGCGCGGTCTCAGTCGAGGACGGCACGGCCGGCCTCCTCCCTGTCGTCGGAGAGCAGCGCGCGCAGGCGGCGGTGCGCCGCGGTGAACCCCTCGGTGTCCGGGCTGTCCAGGCCGGCGACGTCGAGGGTCTCCACGACGGACGAGGGGCGCCCGCCCAGCACCACCACCCGGTCGCCGAGCAGCACGGCCTCGTCGATGCTGTGGGTGACGAAGAGGATGCTCACGCGGGTGCGCCGGGCCAGTCCGGCCAGCTCCGCCTGGAGGCGGCCGCGCGTCTGGGCGTCGAGGGCGCCGAAGGGTTCGTCCATCAGCAGCATGCGGGGTTCCAGGGCGAACGCGCGGGCGATCGCGACGCGCTGCTTCATGCCTCCCGAGAGCTGGTGGGGGTGGCGGTCCAGGGCGTGTCCGAGCCCCATCAGCTCCAGCTGGGCCGTGGCCCGTGCGCGCGCCTCGTCGCGCGGCGTGCCGGTCGCGCGCAGCGCGTAGGCGACGTTGCCGAGGACGGTGCGCCAGGGGAAGAGCTGGTCCAGTTCCTGGAAGACCACGGCCCGGTCCGGGGCGGGGCCCTCCACCTCCGCGCCGTGGAAGGAGATCCGCCCGGCGGAGGGGGTGAGGAAGCCGGCGACGGCCTTGAGGACGGTGGACTTCCCGCAGCCGGAACGGCCGATCAGCATCACGGTCTCGCCGTGGCCGACGGTGAAGTCGGCGCCGGCGACCGCCGGTACGCGGCCGCCCGGGCCCGGGTACCCGATCGCGACCCCGTCGACGGACAGGAGCGGTTCTGCGCCCATCGGGACTCCTCTCTCGTTGCGCGGTGTCGTGGCCGGCGGGTGCGCGGCGCCATCTTCCGACTAAAGCAGTAGGAAATATAGACTATTTGGGCGGGTCCGGCCACCGCGTCGACGCACGGGGGGCTGTAGGGGCGGCGGTGGATCAGGGCCTGTGCAGGTCAGGCATGGTGCCCGGGCGGCCCGGGGCGGTCGGCGCCGGCTCGGCCGCGGACGGTGTCAGTGCCGCGCCGGGACGGCGCGGAGGTTCCGGACGGGGCGCACCATGAGCAGCACCAGGCCCACCACGAGGGTGGCCGCCCCGCCGACGAGCAGGAGGGGCCGCGCCCCGAAGAGCTCCGCGGCCGGTCCCGCCAGGGCCTGTCCCACGGGCATCATCGCCAGGGAGCCCGCCATCTCGTAGGAGTGGATCCGGCCGAGGACCGGACGGGGGGTGTGGGTCTGCACGCTGGTGCTCCACATGACGCCCCAGAAGCCCATCATCGCGCCGCTGACCGCCGCACCCAGGGCCAGCGCGGACGCCGGGAGGCCCAGCCCGACGCTGACGGAGAACGCTCCGGCGCCGAACAGCGCGAGAGTGCCCGCCCGGAGGGGGAACCGCGGCCGCACCCGCATCGCCACCAGGCCGCCCAGGGCCGTGCCGCCGCCCAGGGCGGAACTGACGAGTCCGAACGCCTGGGCGCCGTGGCCGGTGATGATCTCACTCGCGGTCAGGGGGACCTGAGGTCCCCACATGCTCACCATCAGCACCATCCACAACAGGATCACCGACCACATCCAGGTGCGGCTGCGGAACTCGCGCCACCCCTCCGCCAGGTCGGCGGCGTAGCCGGGCCCCTGGCCCCGCCGTCTGACCGTCCCGGGCAGTCGGACGAGCCCCAGCAGGACCGCCCCCACCGCGTAGGCGCCCGCGTGGACGGCCAGGACGCCGGCGGCGGAGAACAGGGCCACCAGCAGCCCGGCCACGGCCGGGCCCAGCAGCATGGCGAGGGCCTCGGCGGTGCGGATGACCGCGTTCGCCCCGTGCACGTCCCCGGACACCCGCGGGATCACCGAGCCCACGCCCGGCTGGAACGCGCCTGCGGCGATCCCGTTCACGGCGCCGATCACGCAGATCTGCCACAGCACCACGTGCCCGGTCAGGAAGAGGACCGCCACCGTGCCCTGGGTCGCCACGCGCACCAGGTCGGCCGCGATCATCAGCCGGCGAGCCCCCCAGCGGTCGGACAGCACTCCGCCGAAGACCACGAAGGCCACGAAGCACGCGGAGAAGGACGCCATCGCGAGGCCGATCCCGCCGGCCCCGTGTCCGTGCGCGATCAGCCCGGCCGACAGGGCGACGGGCAGCATCCCGTCGCCGAGCTTGGCCACGACGCGGGCGGAGAAGAACAGGGAGAAGTTCTGCGACCACAGCTTCCGTCCGCCGCCCGCCCGCCACGCGCCTTCGACCTGCTCCGACAGTGCGCCGCGCCCCATATTTCCCGCTTTCCTTCGATCGGACCCGGTTCGTCCGAGCGGTTCGCCACCCTACCGGTCCAGACCAGTTGGCGGGGATCTTGCGGGAATCGGGAAGAGGATCGAGGAAAACTGTCCCGGCCCGGGGCGCTCCAGTAACTTGGCTCACACGCGGCCGCGGAGGAGAGGACCCCTATGCCCCTGGAGCAGAGCGCCGACTGGTGGAAGTCCAGCGTCGTCTACCAGATCTATCCGAGCAGCTTCCACGACAGCGACGGCGACGGGGTCGGCGACCTGCCCGGCGTCATCGCCAGGCTCGACTACCTGAAACTCCTGGGCGTCGACGTCGTGTGGCTCTCACCCGTCTACCCCTCGCCGTGGGACGACAACGGGTACGACATCAGCGACTACCGGGACATCCACCCCCGGTTCGGCACCCTGGAGGACTGGGACCGGCTGCGCGACGGGCTGCACGAGCGCGGGATGCGCCTGGTGATGGACCTGGTCGTCAACCACACCAGCGACGAGCACCCGTGGTTCACCGCCTCCCGCGCGGGGGACCCCGACAAGCGCGACTTCTACTTCTGGAGGCCCGGGCGCGACGGCGGGCCGCCCAACAACTGGGGCTCGGTGTTCTCCGGCCCCGCCTGGACCCGGGACGAGGCCGCCGGCGAGTACTACCTGCACCTGTTCACCCGGCGCCAGCCCGATCTGAACTGGGAGAACCCACGGGTGCGCGAGGCCGTCCACGACGTGGCGCGCTGGTGGCTGGACCGGGGCGCCGACGGGTTCCGCATGGACGTGATCAACTTCGTCTCCAAGACGCGGCAGATGCCCGACGGCCCGGTCCCGGGGGAGCACGGGCACGGGTCCTTCGCCGAGTACGCCGTGAACGGCCCCCGCCTGCACGAGTTCCTGCACGAGATGCACAGGGAGGTCTTCGCGGGCAGGGACGTGCTCACCGTCGGCGAGATGCCCGGGGTGGACGTGGCGCAGGCCCGCGTGCACACCGACCCCGCCAACCGCGAGCTCGACATGGTGTTCCAGTTCGAGCATGTGGAACTCGACCACGGGCCCGGCGGCAAGTTCGACCCGCGCCCCCTGGACCTGCGCGATCTCAAGCGCTCCCTCAACCGCTGGCAGGAGGGCCTGGGCGGGACCGGCTGGAACAGCCTGTACTGGAACAACCACGACCAGCCCCGGGCGGTGTCGCGCTTCGGGGACGAGCGGTACCGGGTCGAGTCGGCGACCGCCCTGGCCACGACCCTGCACATGATGAAGGGGACGCCGTACGTCTACCAGGGCGAGGAGCTGGGGATGACCAACGCCCACCTCGCCGACATCGGCGACTACCGGGACGTGGAGACCCTCAACTACCACCGCGCCGCGGTGGAGGGCGGCAGGGTGGACGCGGACGCCGCCATGGCGGGCATCGCCCGGATGAGCCGGGACAACGCGCGCACACCCATGCAGTGGGACGCCTCGCCCAACGCCGGGTTCACCACCGGTACGCCGTGGATCGGGGTCAACCCCAACCACGTCGAGATCAACGCGGAGGCGGCCGTCGCCGACCAGGGCTCGGTGTTCCACTACTACCGGCGCCTGATCGCGCTGCGCAAGGAGCACCCGGTGATCGTGCACGGCCGGTTCGAGCCCCTGGCGGAGGAGGACCCCGCGGTGTACGCCTACACCCGGACCCTGGACGACCGGGTGCTGACGGTACTGGTGAACTGGGGCGCCGACACGGCTCCGCTGGACCTGGACCCCAAGGTCGCCGGGCGCGATCCCGAACGGCTGATCGGCAACTACCCCGAGGAGGACGGGCTGTTCGCGCCCCTGCGTCCCTGGGAGGCCCGCGTCCACCTGGGGAGGTCCTGACCCTCCTGCCCGCCGGCCCGGGGTCCGGACCCCGGGCCGGGGCGTGCTCCTGCGACGCCTGACCTGGGGCGGAGTCCGTCCGGCGGGTTCAGAATTTTTGAAATCCGTGGGAAGTGAGGTTAGACTAACCTTCGTTCTGTCGGGGTTCTCCCGTTTCGTCCTCCGTGTTTCCCCTCGGGGCCGATAGCCCCTGCGCGGAACGGGCCCGCCGGGTACGACGCGGCCACCCTCATGACGAAGAAAGCAGTGTGAGCATGGCCTCCACCTTCCACCGCGCCAGCGGCATCGGACTCACCGCCCTCCTCGCCCTCGGCCTCACGGCCTGCGGCGGCGCCGAGGAGGACACCGGCGGGAGCGGCGGCGAGAGCGGCGGCACGGCGGGCGGCGCGTTCCCGGTCAGCATCGAGAGCGCCCTCGGCACCGCCGAGATCCCCGAGCAGCCCGAGCGCGTCGTCACCCTCGGGCAGGGCTCGGCGGAGACCGCCATCGCCCTGGGCGTCGTCCCGGTCGGCGTCGAGAGCTACGAGTGGGGCAGCGACGACACCGGGTACCTCCCCTGGATCCACGAGGCCGTCACCGAGTCCGGCGAGGAGCTGCCCGAGCAGTTCGCCGGCGCCGACGACATCGACTTCGAGGCGATCATCGAGCTGGCCCCCGACGTCATCCTCGCCCCCTGGTCCGGCGTCACCCAGGAGCAGTACGACATCCTGAGCGACATCGCCCCCACGGTCGCCTACCCCGAGCTCCCCTGGAGCACCGACTGGGACCAGCAGATCGAGATCATCGGCGAGGCGCTGGGGCAGCCCGAAGAGGCGCAGGGCCTCATCGGGGACATCGAGACCCAGTTCGAGGAGGCGGCCGCGGCCAACGAGCAGTTCGCCGACCTCACCTTCTCCTACGTCTACACCGACGGCCCCGGCACGCTCGGCGTCTTCCTCCCCGACGAGCAGCGCGTCGCCATGGTGCGCGGCCTGGGCCTGACCGTCGACCCCGTCGTCGAGACCTTCCCCGAGACCGAGGGCACCGACTCCGCCATCATCGGCCTGGAGAACGCCGACCAGCTCGCCGACAGCGACCTGCTCTTCACGTTCTACACCGACGACGAGACGCGCGCCGAGATCGAGGCGCAGGACCTCTACGCGGCGATCCCCGCCGTCGAGAGCGGAGCCGTGGTCGCCGCCGAGGACACCTCCTTCGTCACCGCGTCCTCGATCATCAACCCGCTCACCGTCCCCTGGGTCATCGAGCGCTACGTGCCCATGATCGAAGAGGCCGCGGCCAACGCCGACAGCTGATCCCACCGACAGGGCGAACGTGAAGACACTCACGGCTCCGTCCCGCCCGGGCCCCGCCCGCGCCGTGCTCATGCTCGGCGCGGGCGCCGCGGCCCTCGCCGGGGCGGTCCTCCTCAGCCTCGTCATGGGCAGCAAGCCCACCTCCCCCACGGAGGTGTGGCAGGTGCTGACGGGCGGGGCGGACCCCTTCACCACCACCGTGGTGGAGAGCCGCTACCCCCGTACCCTCCTCGGCATCGTCGCCGGGGCGGCCCTCGCCCTGGCGGGCACCCTCATGCAGGGCATCACACGCAACCCCCTCGCCGACCCGGGCCTCCTGGGCGTCAACGCGGGCGCCGCCGCCGCGGTGGTCACCGCCACCGCGCTGCTCGGCCCCACCTCCGTCGCCGGCACGGTCTGGTGGGCGCTGCCCGGCGCCCTCGCCGCCGGACTGGCCGCCTACACCGTGGGCAGCCGGGGCGGCGACGGCGGGCTGGTGCGCCTCGTCCTGGCCGGAGCGGTGGTCTCCGCCGTGCTCAACGCCTACGTCCAGGCGGTGGCGCTGAGCATGCCCGAGACCTTCGACAGCTACCGCTACTGGGTCGTCGGCTCCCTGGGCGGACGCGGCTACGACGTCGTCCTGTCCGTGCTGCCCGTCATCGGCGTCGGCGTCCTGCTGGCGTTCCTCGTCGCGGGCGGCCTCAACGCCCTGGCCCTGGGGGAGGAGGCGGCGATCGCCACCGGGGCGAACACCGTGTGGATCCGCTCGGCGGGGCTGGTCGCGGGCGCCGTGCTCGCCGCGGGGGCCACCGCGGCGGCGGGCCCCATCGCCTTCGTCGGCCTCGCCGTCCCCCACGTGGTGCGGGCCCTGGTCGGCGTGGACTTCCGCGTCCAGGTGCCCTTCGCCCTGCTGGTCGGACCCACCCTGCTGCTGGCCGCCGACGTCGTCGGCCGCACGATCGTCCGCCCCACGGAGCTGATGGTCGGCGTGGTCACCGCGTTCGTCGGCGCCCCCGTCCTGCTGTACGCGGTCAGGAAGATGCGGAGCGCCTCATGACCCGGTCCACCACCCGGACGCGGCGGCCGCGGCCGCCGCGCGGGGCCGCCCCGCCCGTGCTCACGCTCGGGCCGGTCGCCCTGCCCGTCCACCCGCGCTCCGTGCTGTGCGCGGTCCTCCTCCTGGTGCTCGTGGCCGCCGCCGCGGCGGCCACCCTCGCCATGGGCAGGCTCGGCATCCCCCTCACCCGCCTGCCCGCCGTGGTCACGGGCGCGGGCGAGGCCACCGAGGAGTTCGTCCTCGGACGGCTGCGCGGCCCCCGCCTGGCCGTCGCCGTGGGCACCGGGGCCGCGCTCGGCCTGGCCGGCGCGCTCTTCCAGTCCGTCACCCGCAACCCGCTGGGCAGCCCGGACGTCATCGGCCTCGGGGCGGGGGCCGGGGCGGGGGCCGCCTTCGCCGCCCTCGTCCTGCCCGGCGTCGTCCCCGTGCCGATGGGCGCCCTCGCGGGAGCTGCCCTGGCCATGGCCGTGGTGGCCGCGGCCACCGGAACCGGGCTGCGCCACCCGGGGCGCCTCATCGTCGCCGGGATCGGCGTGGCCGCGATGGCCCAGGCGTTCACGCACTTCGTGGTGTCCGTGATGGCCCGCGACCAGGCCGGTGTCCTCTCCGCCTACGTCAACGGCAGCCTGGGAGCCAGGGCGTGGGAGCACGCCTGGACCATCTGGGCGGTCCTGCTCCTGGCACTGCCCTTCGCGGCGGCGCTGGCGGGACCCGTCACCGTCAACGAGATGGGCGACGAGCTGGCCGACGCCCTCGGCGCGCGCGCCTCCGCGACCCGGACCGGGGCGGTCGTCCTGTCGGTGGTGCTCTCGGCCGCCGCCGTGAGCGTCGCCGGACCGATCGCGTTCGTGTCCTTGACCGCCCCGCAGATCGCCCGCAGGCTCAGCGGGGCCCCCGGCCCCAACCTCGCGCTGTCGGCCCTGGTCGGCGCGCTCCTGCTGGTGGCGGCCGACCTGGCCGTGCAGCAGTCGCCGGTGGGCGACGGACTGCCGGTCGGGATCTTCACCATGGGGTTCGGGGGCGTCTACCTGGGCTACCTGCTGGTTCGTGAATGGCGAAAGGGTGTGCTGTGAGTCCGGTACTGTCCGCGGAGGGCCTCACGCTGGGGTACGGGGCCGATCCGGTCGTGCGCGACCTGGACCTCGGTGTGGCCGAGGGGGAGTTCACCGTCATCGTCGGCCCCAACGGGTGCGGCAAGTCGACGCTGCTCAAGGCGCTGGGCCGGGTGAACAAGCCGATGTCGGGCCGGGTGCTCCTCAACGGCCAGGACATCCGGGGACTGCGCGCCAAGGCGGTCGCCCGCCGGATGGCGCTCCTGCCGCAGAGCCCCGTCGCGCCGGAGGGCATCACCGTGCGCGCCCTCGCCGCTCGCGGGCGCTTCCCCCACCACACGCTGGTGCGGCAGTGGAGCCCCCGGGACGAGACGGCGATCTCCCGGGCACTGGAGCTCACCGGGCTGGCCGGCCTGGCCGACACCCAGGTCGGATCGCTCTCCGGCGGCCAGCGGCAGCGCGCGTGGGTGGCGATGGTCCTGGCGCAGGACACCGGCGTCCTGCTGCTGGACGAGCCGACCACGTTCCTGGACATCGCGCACCAGTACGACCTGCTGGAGCTGTTCGCCGACCTGCACCGCCAGGGGCGCACGATCGTCGCGGTCCTGCACGACCTGGCCCAGGCCGCCCGGTTCGCGACCCGCCTGGTCCTCATGGACGGGGGGAGGGTCGTCGCGGACGGCCCGCCCGGACAGGTCGTGACCGCGGAACTGGTGGAGGAGGTGTTCGGGCTGCCCTGCGACGTGGTGCCCGACCCGCGCACCAGCACGCCGCTGGTCATCCCGCACGAGCGCTCCTGAGGCGGCGCCCTCAGGCGCCGCCCCCGTCCGCCTCCCCCCGGTCCCGCCCGGCCTTGAACTCCTCCCAGTGGGACAGGAGGGTGTCGTGGTAGTCGTCCAGCCAGCTCATGTAGTCGTGCATGTTGCGCAGGCGGTTGCGCGCGGGCGGGCTCAGGGAGGGGAGCCGCTCCAGCGCGGACGCCGCGAGGTCCCTCTGCCGGCGCAGGTAGGAGCGCTCGTTGCGCAGGAACCCGCCCCACACGTCCTCGTCCATGGCGACCAGCCGTGAGCGGCTGTCCGGCGCGCCGACCATCTCGACGAAGCCCATCTCGCGCAGGCGGCGCACGGACTGGGACACCGAGCCCCGGCTGACCCGGGCGCCGTCGGCGATCTCCTCGGCGCTCACCGCCTCGCGGTCGGCGAGGAGCAGGTAGCCCACGATGCGCCCCTCGGTCCTGGGGCGGCCCTGCGACTGCCAGTACTCCGAGAACCCGCGGACGAAGTCGTCCCGGAACCCCTCGTCCCCGTCCGTGTCCGCCGCCCCGGTGCTCTCCGCCATGGCAGCCACGATAGCGCCCGGACGTGCCCGGGCGTCCTCGGAAGCGGCCCGGGTCACGGCGAGCGCAGGGACTCCAGCATCCCCGAGAACGCGGCCCAGACGTCGTCCAGGTCGCCGGGGTCCCCGCTCCCGGCCAGCCACAGCGCGGCCTCGTTCATGGCCCCGGAGAGCAGGTGGGCCAGGGGCGGCACCGGCTGGGGGCGCAGGACCCCCGCCCGGACGAGGCCGGTGAGCGCCTCCCGGAGGTGCCGCGCGGACCCGGCCTCGTCCAGGGAGCGCCAGGTGCTCCACCCGAGCACGGCCGGCCCGTCCACCAGCATGATCCGCCGCACGTCCGGAGCCGTGCTCGCGGTGAGGAAGGCCCGGCAGCCCGCGGTCAGCTGGTCCCACGGGTCCCGCCGGGCGTCCGCGGCGGCCGCCACGGCGTCGGCGACCTCGCCCTGGACCTCCTCCAGGACGGCGCGGAAGAGGTCCGGCTTGCCCTCGAAGTGGTGGTAGAGGGCGCCCTTGGTGACGTCGGCCGCCGCCACGATCCCGCTCAGTCCCACGCCTGCGTACCCGTGCTCGGCGAACAGCCGGCGCCCCTCGCGCAGGAGGGCCCTCCTGGTGCGCTCGCGCTGCCTGGCCCGGCTCCCGGTCTCCGCGGTCATGTTCCCCCACCTGTTGACATACCGAAGGTACGCGAATAGCGTACTTCACATACCAACGGTATGTGAAAGGCGGAGTCATGGAGCTCAGCGGTTTCTACCCGGTCATCGGCACCACCCGGATCCAGGAGGCCAGGGACTTCTACGTGGACCTGTTCGGCTTCGAGGAGACCTTCGCGGCCGACTGGTACGTCAGCCTGCGCCGCCCCGGGCCGCCCGACCGCGAGCTGGCACTGCTCGACCACCGCCACCCCACCGTCCCGGAGGGCTACCGCCGGCCGGCGCAGGGCGTGCTGCTCAACTTCGAGGTGGCGGACGTCGACGCGGAGTGGGAGCGCCTCGTCGTACGCGGCGGACTCCGCCCCGAGCTGGGGATCCGCACCGAGGACTTCGGGCAGCGGCACTTCATCGTGGCCGACCCCTCCGGGGTGCTCGTCGACGTCATCACGCCCGTCCCGCCCACGGGCGGCTACGAGGAGAACTACACCGACTCCTGACGGGGCCCGCCGCGCGGGAGGGGCCCGGACGGGTCTGGTCGGGCGCCCCTCGCGGGGGTACGGTCGGGTCGGTGGCAATGCCGACGGGACAGGGGGCGCACACCGTGGAGATGACACTGGACCAGGCCTCGAGACTGGCGTGGTCCGTCCACGCCGGGCAGGTGGACCGCGCCGGGCGCCCCTACAGCGAACACGTGTTCGCGGTCCGCGACCTGCTGGCCCCCCACGGGGTGCACGCCCAGATGGCCGGGGTCCTGCACGACGTCCTGGAGGACACCCCCGTCACCGCCGACGACCTGCGCGGACGCGGCTGTCCCGAGGTGGTCGTCCGGGCGGTGGAGGCGGTGAGCCGGAGACCGGGGGAGTCCTACGGGGACCTGGTCCGACGGGCCGCGGCCGACCCCCTGGGGCGCCTGGTCAAGCTCGCCGACAACCGCCACAACTCCGACGAGGGCCGTCTGGCCGCGCTGCCCGCGGAGCAGGCGGACCGGCTGCGCGCCAAGTACGCACGCGCGCGGGAGATCCTGGAGGGCGGGCTGTCGGCGGTGCCGCCCCTGGGCGGTGCGGCGGGTCCGGCCCCGGGGCCGGACCACAGGCGTCCCACGGGACCGGTGGCCACCCCCAGGTCCACCCTCGTGGTCATCTACACCGACCGCGCGGAGGAGTGCCGGTCCTTCTACACCGCTCTCGGTCTGGGCTTCCTCCGCGAACAGCACGGCCGGGGGGCCGTGCACCACGCGGCCGTGCTGGCCGACGGAGTGGTGTTCGAGATCTACCCGGCGACGGCCGAGCGCTCCACGGGCGCCGTCCGCCTGGGGTTCACCGTGAACGGCCGCCTCGCGACGCCTCCCCTGGAGCCCGGCCGCCACACGCTCACCGACCCCGACGGCCGCGCGGTGGACGTGGTCGCCGTCTGAGGGGCCGGGCGGGGCGCCCCGGCGTGTACGCAAGGTACCAGCCGGTCGGTATGCTTGGCCGACGGGCGTCCTCAGGACGGCGGGGGCACGAAGTGAGGCAGGACATGGCGCGAGCACAGCAGGCGGTCGATCCGGGAACGGGCACCGGGTCCGTTCCCGAGAGGCTGCTGGGGGCGGCGACCAGGCTGTTCGCCGAGCGGGGCTACGAGGGGACCTCCGTCCAGGAGGTGGTCGTCGCCGCGGGCGTCACCAAGGGGGCGATGTACCACTACTTCGGGTCCAAGGACGACCTCCTCTACGAGGTCTACGCCCGGGTCCTGCGCATGCAGACCGAGCACCTGGTCCGGATCGCCGGGCGGGAGGCGCCGGTGGCCGAACGCGTCCACGCGGCCGCGGCCGACGTCATCGTCACCAGCATCGCCAACCTGGACGACACCGTCATCTTCTTCCGCTCCATGCACCAGCTCAGCGAGGAGAAGCAGCGCGCCGTGCGCGCCGAACGGCGCGGCTACCACGAGGTCTTCCGCGACATGGTGGCCCAGGGGCAGAGCGAGGGCGTCTTCCGCGACGACGTCTCCGCGGACCTGGTGGTCAACTACTTCTTCGGGTCGGTCCACCACCTGAGCACCTGGTACCACCCGGGCGGGCCGCTGACCGGCGAGGACGTCGGCCGCCACTTCGCCGACCTGCTCGTCGCGGGGCTGCGCCCGGCGTCCTGAGGACGCCGGGGCCCGGGACCCGGCGACGGGGGAGCCCGCGGCGCCCGCGGGGCGCCGCGGGCCGTGCTCCTCCGGCCCCCGCCCCGTGCCCGGGTGTCCGACGGCGCGGGAGCCCCCGGCCGCCGTGCGCGTTCCCGGGGAACGAGGGCACACGCACAGCGACCTCCGGGGCGCCGCGGGCACCCGGGCCGTGCCTGTCCCGGGCCTTCCGTCGCGCTAGCGGTACTTGCGCAGCTCGGCCCGGCCCAGCGAGCGCAGGTGCACCTCGTCGGGGCCGTCGGCCAGCCGCAGGGAGCGCACACCCGCCATCCAGTCGGCCAGCGGCAGGTCCTGGCTCACCCCGGCGGCCCCGTGCGCCTGGATCGCCTTGTCCATGATCCACTCCACCGTGCGCGGGGTGGCGATCTTGATCGCCTGGATCTCGGTGTGCGCGCCGCGGTTGCCGACCGTGTCCATCAGGTAGGCGGTCTTGAGCACCAGCAGCCGCAGCTGCTCGATCGACACGCGCGCCTCGGCGATCCACTCGCGGACCACGCCCTGCTCCGCCAGGGGCCGCCCGAACGCCACGCGGTCCAGCACGCGCCGGCAGGTGAGCTCCAGGGCCCGTTCGGCCATGCCGATGAGCCGCATGCAGTGGTGGATGCGGCCGGGGCCCAGCCGGGCCTGGGCGATGGCGAACCCCTCGCCCTCCCCGCCGACGAGGTTCTCCGCGGGCACCCGCACGTCCTCGAACAGGACCTCCGCGTGGCCGCCGTGGTCGCTGTCGTCGAAGCCGTACACGGACATGCCGCGCCGCACCGTCAGCCCCGGGGTGTCGCGCGGCACCAGCACCATGCTCTGCTGGCGGTGCCGGTCGGCGTCGGGGTCGGTCTTGCCCATCACGATGAAGACCGCGCACTCGGGGTTGAGCGCGCCGGTGATGAACCACTTGCGCCCGTTGACCACGTACTCGTCACCGTCACGGACAATGCTGGTGGTGATGTTGGTGGCGTCGGAGGAGGCCACCTCCGGCTCGGTCATCGCGAACGCCGAGCGGATGTCCGCGGCCAGCAGGGGCTCCAGCCAGCGCTTCTTCTGCTCGGGGGTGCCGAACATCGTCAGCACCTCCATGTTCCCGGTGTCGGGCGCCGCGCAGTTGAGCGCGGCGGGCGCCAGCCTCGGGCTGCGGCCGGTGATCTCGGCCAGCGGCGCGTACCGGAGGTTGTCCAGCCCGCCGTGCTCCGGGTGTCCGGCCAGGAACAGGTTCCACAGCCCCTGTTCGCGCGCCCGAGCCTGGAGCTCGCGCACCACCGGCGCGGTCGACCACCGGTCCTCCCGCGCGGCGAGCTGTTCCTCCAGCACCGCCTCGGCCGGGTAGACGTGTTCGTCCATGAAGGCCAGCAGCCTCTGGCGAAGCTCCTCGGTCCCCTCGTCGTAGGCGAAGTCCATCAGTCCTCCTCGAGCATCGTGTGGGCGCGCTCCACCAGGGGGGCGACCACGTCGCCGATCCGGTCGAAGCCCGCGCCGACGGTCAGTCCCTTGCCGTGCCGGAAGTGGATGCCCTCGGCGATGACGGCGAGCTTGAAGCAGCCCAGGGCCACGTACCACGCGAGCCGGGACACGTCACGGCCGGTCGTGGCCGCGTACATCGCCACCAGCTCCTCCGGCGGGGGGAACCCCTCGGCGGACGTCGCCGGGACCCCGCCGATCCCGACGGGCTGCTGCTGGTACACGAGCATCAGGCCCAGGTCCACGAGCGGGTCGCCGAGCGTGGCCATCTCCCAGTCCAGCACCGCGGTGATGCGCCCCTCCGGGGTCGCCAGCACGTTGTCGAGCCGGTAGTCGCCGTGCACGACGGCGGGGGCCGACGGCTCGGGGAGGGTCGCGGCCAGCTTCGCGCGCAGTTCGTCGATCCCCGGGACGTCCCGGCTGCGCGAGGCCTCCCACTGCTTGCCCCATCTGCGCACCTGGCGCTCCAGGAACCCCTCCGGGCGGCCGAAGCCGCTCAGCCCGACCTCCTCGGGCACCACCGCGTGCAGCACGCCGAGGGTGGCGATGAGCTCCTCGGCGACCCTGCGGGCGGTGCCCGGCCCCAGCGGCGCGATCTCGTCCCGGGTCCGGAAGGGCGTTCCCCCCACGTACTCCATGACGTAGAAGGGCGCGCCCAGCACCTCCGGGTCCTCGCACAGGAGGTGGGTGCGGGGGACCGGTACCCCGGTGTCCCGCAGTGCGGTCATCACCCGGTACTCGCGGGACATGTCGTGGGCGGTCGCCAGCACGTGCCCGAGCGGGGGCCGGCGCACGACCCATTCGCCGGTCCCGTCGCGGACCACGTAGGTCAGGTTGGACCTGCCCCCCGCGACCACCCTTCCGCGCAGCGGTCCCGTGACCAGCCCCGGCCGTGCGGCGTCCAGGTGGGCGCGCAGGCGGTCCAGGTCCAGCCCCGGCAGGCCGGTTCGTTCGTCGCTCATGCGTTCCCCTCGAAGACCTTGGCCTGGAGGCGGCGCATCCCCGCGAGCCAGCGGTCGGTGTCGTTCGCCCTGGCGGCGTAGTGGTCGGCGACCCGGGGGTGGGGCAGGATCAGGAACCGCCTGTCGGCCAGGCCGGCCATCACGGCGTCCGCGACCTCCTCCGGGGTGATGGCCTCCGCCGCCAGGATGGCCTTGCCGGTGTCCCCGGACGCCTCCAGCAGGTTCGTGCGCACCCCGAGCGGGCAGACGCACTGGACGGTGATCCCGCGGTCCCCGTAGGTGGCCGACAGCCATTCGCCGAAGGACAGGGCGGCGTGCTTGGTCACCGAGTACGGCGCGCTGCCCAGCATCGTGAGCAGGCCGGCCGCCGAGACGGTGGACAGGAAGCGTCCGCTGCCCCGCTCCAGCCAGCCGGGCACCAGCTCCCGCGCGGCGCGCACGTGCGCCATGACGTTGACCTGCCAGGCCAGGTCCCAGTCCTGTTCGGAGGCCTCGGGGCCCCCGGCCACCCCCACCCCCGCGTTGGCGGCGTACAGGTCGATGGCGCCCAGGTGGGCCCCGGCCTCGGCGATGAGCGCGGTCACGCCAGCCTCGCTCGCGGCGTCGCCCGGGACCGCGACCCCGCCGATCTCCGCGGCCACGGCCTCGGCCGCACCCGCGTCGATGTCGTTGACCACCACGCGCGCCCCGGCCCCGGCCAGCCTGCGCGCGATGGCGGCGCCGATGCCGTTGCCCGCGCCGGTGACGACCGCCCCGCTGTCGGTCAGGTCCATGTCACACGCCCCCGGTCAGGGTGACGCCGCCGTCGAGGACGAGCGTGCGGCCGGTGATCCAGGAGGCGTCGTCCGAGAGCAGGAACGCGACCGCGCCCGCGACGTCCTCGGGCACGCCGAGGCGGCCCAGGGGGTACTCGGCGGCGAGCTTCTCCTCGCGTCCCTCGTACAGGGCGGCGGCGAACCTGGTCTTGACCACGGCCGGGGCGACCCCGTTCACGCGGACGCCGGGGCCGAGTTCGACGGCGAGCTCCTCCGTGATGTGCAGGAGCATCGCCTTGGTGGCCCCGTAGAAGCCGATGCCGGGGGCCGGCTTGAGTCCGGCGACCGAGGAGACGTTGACGATCGCCCCTCCGTGCTCGGCCATCCAGGCCTTGTACGCCTTCTGCACCCACGAGATCGCGGACAGGGCGTTGACCTCGAAGATCTTGCGGGCGGCGTCCAGGTCCAGGTCCACCATCCGCCCGTACACCGGGTTGATGCCGGTGTTGTTGACGAACATGTCGACGCTGCCGAAGGCCTCCAGGGTCGCGGCGACGGCCTCGTCCTGGTGGCGCGGGTCGTCCGCCCGACCGGGCACGCCGATGGCGTGCCCGGGTCCGCCCAGGGCCTCGACGGCCTCCTGGAGGGGTTGGGGCTTGCGCGCGGTGACGCACACGCGCGCGCCCTCGTCGACGAGTCGCCGGGCGACGGCCAGGCCGATGCCGCGGCTCGCGCCGGTGACGATGGCGGTCCGGCCGCTGAACCGGGAAGTCATCACGTTCTCCTTAAACCGACTGGTCGGTATGCAACGGAGACTCTATGTCCCCGGAGGCGCGTGCCGCAAGGGGCGCGAGCGGCGCGGAAGCGGGACAATGGCGGCGCGGGCCACCGTCCCCCGCCTCCGAGCCACAGACAGAGGACTCCCCATGACGACCGACGTCGCCGACCGACCGGACCAGCGCCGATACGAGATCACCGCCGACGGCGAGACCGCCGGGTACGCCGAGTACATCCTCACCGGCGAGCTGGTCACCTTCACCCACACCGAGATCGACCCCGCCTTCGAGGGGCGGGGGCTGGGCGGCGCCCTGGTCCGCGGCGCGCTGGACGACGTGCGCTCGCGGGGCCTGGCGGTCCTGCCGCTGTGCCCGTTCGTCAAGGGCTGGATCCAGCGGCACCGCGAGTACGCCGACCTGGTCTACCGGTCCCCGTCCGAGTAGGCCGGCCGAGGGCGCGGCCGTCGGCCGCGCCGGCCCCCGCGCCCGGGCGCCGGCGCCGGCCCCGCGGGACCTGTGGCCCCGCGGGTCCCGCCGCGGTGGCGGCCGAACGCGCCGGTCCCGGCCGCAATAGAGAATCTACGACGTAAAGGCCGTGCTCGCCCCCTGTCCAGTCGGGGGGATCACGCCCGGGGGTCGAGGGTGAGCTTGCCGATCGTGCCCCTGGACCGCAGCGCCTCGTGCGCCCGGCGGGCCTCGGCGAGCGGATAGGTCCCGCCGAGCACCGGCTTCAGGTTCCCTGCGGCCACCAGGGAGAAGAGCTCCGCCATCGCCGTTCCCATGACCTCGCCGGGCAGCCGCCACACGTGGGGCAGCCACATGCCGCCCACCGTGGTGGAGTACTTCATCAGGTTGGCCGGCTGGACCGGGCTGGGCAGCTCCCGGGAGGCCATCCCGTAGAACGCCAGGCGGCCGAACGGGGCGAGGGCCCGCACGCTCTCGTCCGTCACCCGGCCGCCGACCATGTCCAGCACGACGTCCACCCGGCGTCCGCCGTTGGCCTCGATCAGGGCCTCGGTCATGTCCGGCGCCGAGGAGTCCACGACGGCGTCCGCGCCCAGCTGCAGCGCCAGTTCGCGCTTCTCCCCGCTGCTCGCCACCGCGACGACCCGCCCCGCTCCGAACCGCTTGGCGAGCTGGACGGCGAGCGTGCCCACGCCCCCGCCCGCCGCGTGCACCACGACCGACTCGCCGGGGTCCAGCCGCGCCGTCTTGCTCAGCAGGACCCACGCGGTGGCGCCCTGGACGACCAGGGCGAGGGCGTCGTCGTCGGTCACCTCGTCGGGGATCTCGAAGCTCATGCCGGGGGCCGCGGTGGCCCGCTCGGCGTAGCCGCCGCTGGAGGACAGGGCGACGACCCTGTGGCCGTCCGGCGTGAGTCCGGCGATCTCCATGCCGGGCACGAGGGGGAGGGACGCGGGTGACAGGTAGCTGTTCTCCGCCTGGTGGGTGTCGGCGTAGTTGACGCCCGAGCGGGTGACGTCGACGAGCACCTCGCCGGGGCCGGGCTCGGGGTCGGGCAGTTCCGCGAGTTCGAGGACCTCGGGGCCGCCGAACTCGGTGATCTGGATGGCGCGCATGGGGACCCTTCGTTCGTGTGCTCATACCGACCGGGTGGTATGTTATCGGCCGCCGCGCGGGCGGGGCGTCCGGCCCGCCGGAGGCGGAGGGGTGGGGTCGGGGGGCTTGCGCGCCTATACCTAACGTTGTTAGGTGGGGGTGTCGTGAACCGAGGGAAGGACGCACGTGGACGCCGAGCACACAGTGAGGACGAGGGCCGGACGGGTCCGGGGCACCGTCTCCCAGCGATCCGAGAACGGCGGGGTCACCGTCCACCGCGGCATCCCCTACGCCGCGGCGCCGTTCGGCGACCTCCGCTTCTCGGCGCCCGCCCCCGCACCCGCCTGGGACGGCGTCCGCGACTGCACCGCCTTCGGCCCGCCGCCCCCGCAGGGCGCCCAGCTCCTCGGCGCCGCGCCCTGGAACGCGCGGATGTCCCCGGACTGCCTCTCGCTCACCGTGTGGTCCGCCGCGCGCGAGGGCGACCGCGCGCCCGTCCTCGTGTGGATCCACGGCGGCGCGTACATCGTCGGGGCCTCCTCCGAGGCCGCCTACGACGGCACCGGACTGGCCGAGAGCGGCCTCGTGGTCGTCGGCGTCAACTACCGGGTCGGCTTCGAGGGCTTCGGCCACGTGCCGGGCCGCCCCGACAACCGGGGCCTGCTCGACCAGGCGGCCGCGCTGCGCTGGGTGCGCGACAACGTCGCGGCCTTCGGCGGCGACCCGGACAACGTCACGGTCGCGGGGGAGTCGGCCGGAGCCGGGTCCGTGGTGTGCCTCATGGCCTCCCCCGTCGCCGACGGGCTCTTCCGCCGGGCGATCGCGCACAGCGTCCCCGGAGACATGATCACCCCGGACACCGCCCGCTCGGTCTCGGAGCGCGTGGCCGGGGCCGCCGGGGTGCCCCTGGACGCCGACGCCCTCGCCGCGCTCGCGCCGGAGGCGGTGCTGGAGGCCGTCGACGCCGTGCTCTCCGCCCCGTCTGGCTCCTCCGGCGGCGTGCGCGCCAAGGCCTTCACCTGCTTCGCCCCCGTCGTCGGAGGGCCCGAGCTGCCCCTGCCCCCGCTGGAGGCGGTCGCCGGCGGAGCGGCGGCCGGGGTGGACCTGCTCACCGGCCACAACGCCCACGAGTACCGGCTGTTCACCGAACTGGGGCAGAGCGTGGAGATCGACGACGAGGCGGCCCTCGAGCTGACAGCGGCCCGCCTGGGGCTCGGGGAGGGCGCGGTCGCCGCCTACCGGGCGGCGGACCCCGCGGCCTCCCCGCGCCTGCTGTACGCCGCCATCCAGGGCGACGCCGTGTTCGGCGAGTACACGGTGCGCCTCGCCGAGGCGCACGCCTCCGGCGGGGGACGCGCGCACCTCTTCCGGCTGGCCTTCGAGAGCCCCGCCCTGGGCGGCCGGCTGGGGGCCTGCCACGCGCTGGACCTGCCGTTCGCGTTCGGCAACCTGGACACGGACCTCGCGCTGTTCCTCCTCGACGGCAAGCCCACCGAGGCCCACACGGCCCTGTCCGGGCGCATGGTGGCGGCCTGGCGCGACTTCGCCGCCACGGGAGACCCCGGGTGGCCCGCCGTGACCGCCGGCGCCACCGCCGTGAAGGTGTGGGACGTCGAGGACGCGCTCAGCTCCGCGGACGCGGAGCCCCTGCGCGCGCTCTGGTCGGAGGTCCCCCTCACGCCCAGGTAGGAGGGCCCGGGCGCCCCGTGCCCACTGCGACCCTGGCGCTAGCATGAGGCTACGGGGACACGGGGGGTGGCCGATGGTGGGGGACGACGACGTGTCCAAGGCGTTGTCGGAGGCGCGCGACGACGTGGCGCGCTTCCTGATGTCGTACAAGTTCGCCATCGACACCACGATGGCGAAGGTGAACATCCTCAACGAGGAGTTCCGCTACGTCCACGACCACAACCCGATCGAGCACGTCAGCTCGCGGCTGAAGTCGCCCGCCAGCATCATGGAGAAGGCGCGCCGCCGGAACTGCTCGCTGGACCTGGGGGACATTCGGGCCACCATCCTGGACATCGCCGGTATCCGCATCACCTGCAGCTTCGTCTCTGACGTGTACACGATCCGGGACATGCTGGCCGGGCACGAGGACATCCGGGTGACGGAGGTCAAGGACTACGTCGAGGCGCCCAAGGCCAACGGCTACCGCAGCCTGCACCTGCTGGTCGAGACGCCGGTGCGGATGTCCGACCGCACCGAGCAGGTCCCGGTGGAGATCCAGATCCGCACGATCGCGATGGACTTCTGGGCGAGCCTGGAGCACAAGATCTACTACAAGTACGCCAAGGACGTGCCCCGGGACCTGCTCGACGAGCTGAGGGAGGCGGCGGAGACCGCCAACCGGCTCGACGTCACGATGGAGCGCCTGCACAACGAGGTCCGCGAGCTCGGGGACGGGACCGAAGACCGCCTTCCCGGCCCGGAGGAGCTGCGGGCGCTCCCGGTGGCCGAGGACCTGCTCCGCGCCCTGAGCGACCGGGTGCGCGGCGCGAGCGGCTGAGCGCCGCCCGGTCCACGGAGGCTCGGCGAGGCCCGGGTACCGCCCGCCCGCGGGCGCGCCCGGTTCCGGGCCGGACGGGTCGCCCGGCCCGGAACCGGGTGTGAGGGGGAGGGACCCGCGCGGGTCCCTCCCCCTCCGAACTGCCGGACGGGGCGCCGCCCCCGCGGCGCCGGGGCCTTCCGCTACTTGCCCAGGCCCGCGCGGCGCAGTGCGTCGGCCATCGCCCCCTGGGGCGCGGGGGCATTGCGGTTGTTCTGGCCGCGGCCCCCTCCGCCGCCGCCCCGCCGGCCGCCGTCGGCCTTCGGGGCGCCGCCGCGTTCGCCGTTCCCGCCGCCGCGGCGTCGGTCCCCGCCCCGGCCGCCCCGCTCCTCGCGCCCGCCCGGGGCCGGGGCCGCGTCGTCCAGGCGCATGGTCAGCGAGATGCGCTTGCGCGGGATGTCGACGTCCTGCACCTTGACCTTCACGATGTCGCCCGGCTTGACCACCTCGCGCGGGTCCTCGACGAACTTGTCCGAGAGCGCCGACACGTGGACGAGGCCGTCCTGGTGCACGCCCACGTCCACGAACGCGCCGAAGGCGGCGACGTTGGTGACCACGCCCTCCAGGACCATGCCCTGCTCCAGGTCCGACAGCTTCTCGACGCCCTCCTTGAAGGTCGCGGTGGTGAAGGCCGGGCGCGGGTCGCGGCCCGGCTTCTCCAGCTCGGCGAGGATGTCGGTGACCGTCGGCAGGCCGAAGGTGTCGTCCACGAACTCCTCGGGGCGCACCTTGGACAGGACCGCCTTGTCGCCGATCAGCGTCGGCAGGTCCGTCCCCACGCGGTCCAGGATGCGCCGCACCACCGGGTAGGCCTCGGGGTGCACGGCCGAGGTGTCCAGCGGGTCGTCGCCGCCGGGCACGCGCAGGAAGCCCGCGCACTGCTCGAACGCCTTGGGGCCCAGCCGCGGCACGGACCGCAGGGCGTCCCGGCTCCGGAACGGGCCGTTGGCGTCCCGGTGGGAGACGATGTTGCGCGCCAGGGTCGAGGTCACGCCGGACACGCGGGTGAGCAGCGGCACGGACGCGGTGTTGACGTCCACGCCCACGCCGTTGACGCAGTCCTCGACCACGGCGTCCAGGGAGCGCGACAGCTTGGCCTCGGCCAGGTCGTGCTGGTACTGGCCCACCCCGATCGACTTGGGATCGATCTTGACCAGCTCCGCCAGGGGGTCCTGGAGGCGGCGGGCGATGGAGGCGGCGCCGCGCAGCGACACGTCCAGGTCGGGCAGCTCCTCGGAGGCGTAGGCGGAGGCCGAGTACACGGACGCCCCGGCCTCCGACACCATCACCTTGGTGAGTCCGAGCTCGGGGTGGAGCCGGAGCAGGTCGGCGGCGAGCTTGTCGGTCTCGCGCGAGGCGGTGCCGTTGCCGATGGCGATCAGCTCGACGGCGTGCGCCGCGCACAGCCTGGCCAGGGAGGCGAGGGAGGCGTCCCAGTCGTGGCGGGGCGCGTGCGGGAAGATCGTGTCGGTGGCGACCACCTTGCCGGTGGCGTCGGTGACCGCGACCTTCACGCCGGTGCGCAGACCGGGGTCCAGACCCAGGGTGGAGCGGCTGCCGGCCGGGGCGGCGAGCAGGAGGTCGCGCAGGTTGGCGGCGAACACGTTGACGCCGTCGTCCTCGGCCTGCTGCCACAGCCGCATCCGCACGTCGATGTCCAGGCGCACCAGGATGCGTGTGCGCCACGCCCAGCGGACGGTGTCCTGGAGCCACCGGTCGCCGGGGCGGCCCCGGTCCACGATCCCGAAGCGGTGGGCGATGGCGTTCTCGTAGGTGCTGCGGGGCGTCGTGCCGTCGGCGTTCGCGGCCGGGGGCTCCTCGGGCTCCAGGGTGAGGGTGAGCACCTCCTCCTTCTCGCCCCGGTACATGGCCAGGACCCGGTGGGAGGGCAGCTTGGTGAGCGGCTCGGAGAAGTCGAAGTAGTCGGCGAACTTGGCGCCGGCCTCCTCCTTGCCCTCGCGCACGGCCGACCCCAGGCGCCCCTTCTCCCACAGCCGCTCACGCAGGACCCCGGTGAGGTCGGCGTCCTCGGCGAAGCGCTCGACCAGGATGGCGCGGGCGCCGTCCAGCGCGGCCTTGACGTCGGCCACCTCGCGGTCCGGGTCGACGAAGGCGGCGGCGGCCTCCTGGGGGTCCTGCCCCGGGTCGTCCAGCAGCCCCTCGGCCAGGGGTTCGAGCCCCGCCTCGCGTGCGATCTGCGCCTTGGTCCGGCGCTTGGGCTTGTAGGGGAGGTAGATGTCCTCCAGACGGGCCTTGGAGTCGGCCGCGTTGATGCGCGCCTCCAGCTCGTCGTCCAGTTTGCCCTGGCTGCGGATCGACTCCAGGATCGCGGTCCGGCGCTCGGCCAGCTCCCGCAGGTAGCGCAGGCGTTCCTCGAGGGCGCGCAGCTGGGCGTCGTCCAGCGCGCCGGTGGCCTCCTTGCGGTAACGCGCGATGAAGGGCACGGTCGATCCGCTGTCGAGGAGTCCGACGGCGGCGGTGACCTGGTGTGCGCCCACGCCGAGTTCCTCGGCGATGCGCTGGTCGATCGTGGGTGTCACAGGGGTCGTCACTGTCTTAACGTCCACTCTCTGGCTGTTCGGTGCGGGGACATTCTCGTGTCGGGGGAGGACATTGTCATCCCGGTGCGTCCTCGCGTCCCAGGTTCCCGCACTGTGGCGACGGTCGCGTCCCGCGGCGCCGCGGCGCGGGCATGCGCGGTGCGTATCCGCTCCCGGGGCGGCTCCGCGGGTGTCCGCCGTGTGCGGTCCTGCGCGGTGTGCCGGTTTCCTGCCGGTGCGTTCCCAGCGCGGGCACGGGCGGCTCCGGGCGGCCCTGTGCGTTCGGGCGGTGTGGGGCCGGGCCGCCCCGGCGGGGGCGCGGCGCGGGCGGCCGCGGTGCGTCGCGGGCCGGCGCCCGGGGGCGTTCGCCCGAAGGGGAGGGTGCGCAGGCCCTGCCGCGGGCGGCGTCTTTGCGGTCGGGGCCGGTTGCGTTCACGGAGGGTGGCGGCGGGTCGGCTCCGCGGGGGAGGGGTCGCCCGGCGGGCCGTGGGGCCGTCGCCGGGGGAACCGGCCCCGCCCCGCCGCCGGGGCGGGGCCGGGCCGGGTCAGCTGTCGGTCCCGTTGAGGTAGTCGGGGGCGTAGTACTCGTCGAGGGGGACGGGGCCGCGGTACCCCTGGCACATGCACTGGCGGTAGGTGGAGCTGGTCTGCCCCGTCCAGCGGCCGGGGATGACCACCTGGGTCTGGCACCTCTTGGTCTCCTGGTCGTGGAAGACCAGGTGGTGGCCGCAGCCGCAGAGGGGCTGCGGGTTCTGCGGACCGCTCAGGACGCGGGCCTGCTCCTGCCTGCGCTGCTGTTCCAGGGCGGTCCTCGACTGCCTTTGGGTCATCAGGCGGCCGAAGAGGAAACCGCCGAGCGCGATCGTCGCTCCGATGACCATGGAGACCGGTTCCATCCGGCGACATCTCCTCTCCTCGACCCGCCCGTGTACGGGGCACGCGTCCATTGTCGCCCATGGGCGCCGAGGGGACGAGGAGCGGTGGGGGTTCGTTCGTCCGCCGGGGCGGCTGCGCTCCGTATCGACAAAGTTTTCTTTGCAGACTCCACTTTGCAAAGAAAACTTTGGCTTACGGTGGAGGCACCCCGACCCACAGGAGCCCCCCATGGCAGTCGAAACCTCCCCGCCCGCCGCGGCCCCGAGCGCCCGGTTCGGCGCGGCCTTCCACCGGCTCTGGGCCGCCGGCACCCTCACCAACCTCGGCGACGGGATGCTCGTCACCGCTCTCCCCCTCGTCGCCGCGACCCTCACCCACGACCCCCTGGCCGTCGCGGGGCTGGCGGCCGCCCGGTTCCTGCCCTGGCTCCTGGTCGCACCCCTTGCCGGGGTGCTGCTGGACAGGGTGGACCGGCTCCGGGCCATGGCCGTGTCCAACGGGATCGCCGCCGCGGCGGTCGCCCTGCTCGCCCTGGTGATCGCCTCGGGCAACGCCGCGGTCGGGTTCCTGTACGCGGCCCTGTTCCTGGTGGTCTGCTGTGAGACCGTCACCGATCCGGCCACCCGGATCACGGTGGCCGGGGTCGTGCCCGGGCGGCTCCTCGACCGGGCCAACGGCCGCCTGGAGGGTTCGCGGCTGATCGCGCAGGACTGCGTGGCCAAACCGGTGGCGGGTGTGCTCTTCGCGGTCGCCGCCGTGCTGCCGGTGGCGGGCGTCGCCCTGTCCTACGCCCTGTGCGGTGTCCTCGCCGCGACCGTCGTGGCCCTGCTGCGCCGCGCCGCGACCCCCGTCGCCGCGCACGGCACGGACGCGGGAGGGGCTGAGGCCGGCGGGGGCGCCGACGCCGGCCAGGGGGTCCTGCGCTCGCTCGGGGAGGGGTTCGGCCACGTCCTCGGGCACCGCGTGATGCGCGGACTGATGTTCAACAACGCCGCGACGATGATCGGCATGCAGACGGGCACCGCCGTGATGGTGCTCTACGTCCAGCGCGAACTGGGGGTGGGCGCGGCGCTCTACGGGGTCTTCCTGGGTACCGTCGCGATCGGGGGCGTGGCCGGCTCGCTGGTCGTGACGCGCCTCGCCGCCGCGGTCGGCCGCCGGGCCGTCATGGTGGGCGGGCACGCCGGAATGGGCGTGTGCCTGGTGCTGATGGGCCTGTTCCCCCAGGTGTGGGTCGCCGGGGCGGCCTGGGGGCTGCTGGGGTTCTGCATGACGACCTCCAACATCGCCGGCTCGCTCTTCTTCCAGACCGTGGTCCCGGACCGTCTGCGGGGCCGGGTCTCGGCGGTCTTCCGCACCGTCGGCTGGGGCCTGGCCCCGCTCGGCGCGCTCATGGGCGGGCTTCTCGGCCGGATCGACCTCGTCCTGCCGTGCCTGGTCGGGGGCGCGGTCATGGTGGGCGGGGTCGTCGTCTTCCGCAAGGCGATCGCGGAGGGCGCCCGCCTGTGCGACGAGGCCGTCGCGGGTCTCGCGGCCGAGGCCGCGGGCGGGGGCGGACCGGAGCGCTCGGGCGGTCGCGCGGACGGGCGTCCCCGCCCGTGACGACCGATGCCGAGAAAACTTTGCAGAACCCTCTTTGCAAAGAGAAATTTGTTTTAGGGTGGGGGCATGACGGACAGCGACGACCACGAGCACCCGCCGGCCCCCGGGACCCCGCCGTCGATGCAGATCGACGCGCAGGCCCTGCGCGGCCTGGCCCACCCGCTGCGCGCGCGCCTCCTCGACGAGCTCAAGTTCGAGGGCCCGGCCACCGCCACCATCCTCGGCCGGCGGCTGGGGGAGAGCAGCGGATCGACCAGCTACCACCTGCGGCAGCTGTCCCGGTACGGGTTCATCGAGGCCGCCCCCGGCCGCTCCGGGGGCCGCGAGCGCTGGTGGCGGATTCGGCCCGGGGGCTGGAGGATGCGCGGCCACGAGTTCCTCGGCAACCCCGAGACCCGCACGGTCGCGGAGACGGTCCTCGGCCGCTACTACCAGGAGAGGGAGGCGCGGTTCCGGGAATGGACCGCGAGCGTCTGGCGGACCGAGCAGTCGGCCGACGTGCGCCGGTGGAAGGACGCGGCCTTCGACTCGGTCACCACCGTGCGGATGACCCCGGAGGAGAGTCACGAGTTCGGTCGGGCCCTCACGGACTTCCTCAGGACGTCCGCGGCGCGGTACCAGGGACGCACGTCCGAGAGCCATCCGGACACCGAGAACGTCGAGCTCCAGACGAACCTCTTCCCCCTCCTGCCGGGCGGCGGGCGCCCGGAGTCCCCCGAGGAATCCGCCGGGTCCCGGGAGCCGGCGGAGGAGGCCCCCTGGGAGTCCTGACCCGGGAGCCGGCCCCGCACCCTCCGTACCCCCCGAGCTGGAGGCACCCCGTGACCACGCCGCCCGAGCCACAGCGCGGGGAGACCGTGCCCGCCGTTCCCTCCGGGAACCCCGCCCCCGCGGGGCCCGCGACCCCCGCTCCCCCCGGCGGGGCGCCTGAGCCCGCCGCCCCCGCTCCGACCGGCGGCGGAGCGGCCGCCTTCCCCCGCCGCCCCGCCCCCCTGGGCGGGCCCTTCCACCGCTTCTGGGCCGCCACCGTCGCCACCAACCTCGGCGACGGCGTGCTGGCCACCGTCCTGCCGCTCGTCGCCGCCACCCTCACCCACGACCCGCTCGCCGTGTCGGGGCTCCTCGTCGCCCGCTACCTGCCCTGGCTGCTCCTGGGCCCCTTCTCCGGGGTGCTGCTCGACCGGGTCGACCGGCTGCGCGCCATGGCCGTGTCCACCGCCGTCTCGGCCGTGACCATCGCCGGCCTCGCCGTCGCGGTCGCGGCGGGACAGGCCACCCTCTGGGTGCTGTACGCGGCGATGTTCCTGGTCATGAGCTGCGAGACGGTGACCGACCCCGCGAGCCGCCTGCTGGTCACCCGTGTGGTCGCCAGGGACCGGCTCGACCGCGCCAACGGCAGGATGGAGGGCGGCCGCCTCGTCGTCCAGGACTGCCTGGGGTCCCCCGTGGGCGGCCTGCTGTTCGCCGTCGCCGCCGTGGCCCCGGTGGCCGGGGCGGCGGGGGCCTACGCGCTGTGCGCCGTCCTCGTGCTGGGCCTGGTGCCGCGCCTGCGCAGGAGCGGGCCGGTGCCCGGGGCGGAGGACGCCGGCGCCGGGCCGGGGGACGGGGTGCCGCGGCGGAGCGCGGTGGAGGACCTGGTCGGAGGGTTCCGCTACGTCTTCGGCCACGGTGTGCTGCGCAGGCTCATGGTCGCCAACGCCGGGATGATGATCGGCATCCAGATGGGCATGGCCGTCCTGGTCCTGTTCGCGCGGGACGAACTCGGCGTCCCGGCGGCGCTGTACGGCCTGTTCGTCGGCGGGATCGCGGTCGGCGGGCTCCTCGGGTCCGCGCTGACCGCTCGGCTGGTCACCGCCCTGGGGCGCCGGGCCGTGATGATGGCGGGCTACCTGGGGGTGGCGGCCGCCGCGGTCGCCATGGGCCTGTCACCGCACGCCCTCGTGGCCCTGCCCGCCTGGGCGTTCCTGGGGTTCTGCCTGGCCGTGAGCAACATCGCGGGGTCCCCCTACTTCCAGGTGGTCGTCCCCGCCCACGTGCGCGGGCGCGCGTCCACGGTCTTTCGCACCGTGGGCTGGGGCCTGTCCCCGGTGGGCGCGTTCCTGGGCGGGCTCCTGGGACGGATCGACCTGGCGCTGCCGTTCGTGGCAGGCGGCCTGGTGATGGCCGCCGCGGTCCTCCACGCGCGCCGCGCCGTCGCCGACGCCGCACGCGCGTGCGACGAGGCGGCGGAGGCCGACGGATCCGGCAACCGCGGGACGCACCCGCGTGCCGGGGCGTCCGGGGGGGCCGGCCCGGAACCGGGGGCCGGTTCCGGAAGGGGCGTCAGGCCCCCTCGCGCAGTTTCTTCAGCGTGGCCACGTCGGCGGCGTGCGGGCCGGCGGGGCCGGGGGTCTCCAGGACGAGCGGGACGCCCGCGGTGACCGGGTGCCGGAACAGCTCCCCGAACGGCTCGGCGCCGATGTGTCCGGCGCCGATGTTCTCGTGCCGGTCCTTGTTGCTCCCGCAGGGCGCCTTGGAGTCGTTGCAGTGCACGACCTTCAGGCGGTCGGCGCCGACGACCTCGTCGAAGCGGTCCAGCGCCGTGCGCATGCCCTCCACCGTCGAGATGTCGTGCCCGGCCGCGAACAGGTGCGCCGTGTCCAGGCACACGCCCACCCGCGGGTGCCACTCCAGGGCCTCGAAGTAGGCCGCGAGGTCGTCGACGGTGGCGCACAGCACCTGGCCCTGGCCGGCCATCGGCTCCAGCAGGACCGGGGGGACGTCCTCGCCGACCCTCTCCAGCAGCGGCATCAGCCGTTCCCGGGTGCGGGCCAGGCCCGCCTCGCGTCCGCCGGACACCGCCGAGCCGGTGTGCACCACCACGCCCAGGGCGCCGATCTGCGCGGAGCGTCGCAGCGCGTGCTCCAGGGAGGCGACCGACTTCCCGGCCGTCTCGTCGCCGGGGGTGCCCAGGTTGATCAGGTAGGGGGCGTGCACGAACTTCGGCAGGTCGGTGCGCTCGCGCATCCGGGCGTCCTGTCCGGGGTCGCCGCCGTTGGTCGCCCACCCGCGGGGGTTGGACACGAACACCTGGACCGTCTCGGCGCCGATCTGCTCGGCGTAGGCCAGTCCCTTGTCGGCCATGCCGCCGGCCACCGGGACGTGGGCTCCGACCGGGGACGCGGGCCGCCGCTGCTCACTGTTGCTCATCGCCGGTCAAGCCTACGGGGCGCCGGGCGCGGACCGTCCGTGCCGGTGCTCACACCGGCCCGGGGATCCGGCCGGATCCCCGGGCCGGTGTGCCGTCCCGCGGTGGTCCTGTCCCTCCGGAGGGGACCGGCCGTGGGTGCGCGTTCGCCGCGGGCAGGGGTCCACGCGCCACACCGGCGGCGCCCCCGGAGGGCCCGTCAGCCGCGCGGCGGGATCGGGCGGTTGGAGTGGAACACCCCGTCCGGGTCGAACGCGGCCTTGACCCGGGTCAGCCTCGCGTAGTCCCCGGGGTCGAACGCCTCGCGCACCGCCGCCCCGTCCATCGGCCCGAAGCCCAGGGTGGACGAGCGCCCCACCGCCCTGTCGGAGACCAGCCCCGCCGCACGCTCGCGCAGGGCCTCCGACGCCCCGGTGTCCTCCCCGTCGGCGAACGTCAGCACCGTCAGGGCGTAGGCGGCGTCCCTGTGCCCCACCGCGTTCGCGCTCCCCGGCTCGCGGGCCAGGGCGCCGCCCAGGTGCCGCAGCCAGACCACGCACATCGACGGGGCCGTCCCGACCAGCCGGGTCAGGGCGCCCAGCGACTCCGCGTCCAGCCCGTCGACCAGGACGCTGCGGCCCCGGTACCCGGCCGGGTCGTCGTGCTCGTCGAAGACGGAGCCCGAATCGGCGTACGGGAGCTCCCCCAGGGTGTCGGCCAGCACCGGGCCGGCCGAACGCAGGGGCTCCACCAGGGCGGGCCCCTCCTCGGGCGGGCCCGACCAGGCCACCGACACCTGGACGACCAGGCGGTCCCGCATCGCCTCCGGGACGCCCGGGAAGTCGGGGTACGCCAGCATCGAGGCCCCCGACGTCAGCTCCTCCGGGGTCGTCTCCGCCCACCGCCGCCACGCGTCCAGGACACCCGGCTCGGCGGTCGCGTCGAAGTACAGGCTGCCCCCGTAGAGCCGCGCGACCGGGAACAGGCCGATCTCCATCCCGGTGACCACGCCGAACGCGCCGCCTCCGCCGCGCACGGCCCAGAACAGCTCGGGTTCGGCCTCCTCCGTCACCTCGCGCAGCCGTCCGTCGGCCGTCACCATGTCGAGCCGCGCCACGTGGTCGGCGGCGAACCCGTACCGGCGGGCCAGCAGTCCCACGCCCCCGCCCAGCGTGTACGACACCGCGCCCACCCCCGGGGCGCTGCCCGACAGGGGCGCCAGCCCGTACGGCGCGGCGGCGTCGATGACGTCCTGCCACGTGGATCCCGCGCCGACCCATGCCGTCGCCCGGCCGGGGTCCACCTGCACACCGCGCAGGCGGCCGGTGGCGATGAGGACGCCGGCCGGCGGCCGGTCGCCCCCCGCCCCGGCGGCGCCCTCCTCCCGCCGCTCCGCCCCGCCTTCCCCGCCGCCGAGCCCCGAGCCGAGGCCGTGCCCGGTCAGCTGGGCCGCGACCCGCAGGCCCCGCCCGGCGGCCCAGGCCACGGCCGCCCGCACGTCCCCGGCGTCCTGCGCCTCCACCACGGCGACCGGGAGGTGGCGGTCCAGCAGCTGCATCCCCGTGCGGGCCGTCTCGTAGCCCTCCGACCCGGGCGCGTGCACCGGCCCGGCGACGAGGGCGGCCAGGGACTCCGCCGCCCGTGGCGTGCCGCCCCCGGTTCCCGCCGGGCCCCGGTCCTTCCCCGCGTTCTGGATCTCCGACATGTCCGTGCTCCCCTTCGTCTCGTTCACAGCGCCACCGTAGGAACCGATGCGGTCACAACGTGACCGCGATGTCCGGCAGACTGGATCCATGAGCGAATCGGTCCGCAAGGGGATGCCCCAACGGCTGCTGCGCCTGCTGTCCCTGCTGCAGGCCAGGCGGGAGTGGAGCGGCGCGGAGCTCACCGGGCGCCTCGGCGTCAGCGCGCGCACCCTGCGCCGTGACGTCGAGCGGCTCCGCGACCTCGACTACCAGGTGGAGGGGATCCCGGGCGTCGCGGGGGGCTACCGCCTGGCCTCGGGGAACGACCTCCCGCCCCTGCTCCTGGACGACGACGAGGCCGTCGCCATCGCCCTCGGCCTGGTCACCGTCACCGGGGTCCAGGAGAGCGCGCTGCGGGCCCTGGCCAAGCTCGAACGCGTCCTGCCGGCCCGGTTGCGCCCGCGCCTGGCCGCCGTCCGGGACACCACGTCCGCGGTGGCCCACCCCGCGGCGCCCGCGAGCGCGGACCCGTCGGTGCTCGGCATGCTCGCCGCCCACCGCCGCGACCGCGTGGTCACCGACTTCGACTACCGGGACCGGTCGGGCGCGGTCCGCTCCCGCCGGGTGGAACCCCACCACCTGGTCTCCCACGGCGGGCACTGGTACCTCATCGCGCACGACACCGCCCGCGACGACTGGCGCACCTTCCGGACCGACCGCATCATCGGGCCCCGGGCCACCCACGGGCGGTTCACCCCCCGGGAGCTGCCCGCGCCCGACCCGGCCGCCCACCTGGTGCGGACGTTCGCCGCGGCGACCTACCTGCACACCACCCGGATCACCGTCCGGATGCCGGCCGCCGACCTGCGCGCCCGCGTCCACGGCCCCTTCCCCGGCTGGATCGAACCCCTGGGGCCGGACACGTGCCTGGTCAGGATCAGCACCGACTCCGTCGACCTGGCCTGCCAGTACGCGCTGGCCGTGCTGGCCCTCGGCGCCGAGTTCGACCTCGACGCACCTCCCGGGGTGGCCGACCGGCTGCGCGCGCTCGGCGCCCGCCTCGGACACGGCGGCGACCGCTTCGCCGGTCGGCGGGGAGAGCGCTAGTCTCATGGCCGTGAGCTCCTCGACCCCGCACCCCAGCCTGTCCGACGTGATCTCCGCCTTCGAGGAGGTCTATCCGCCCCACTGGGCGGCCTCCTGGGACGCGGTCGGACTCGTGGCCGGCGACCCGGCGCAGGACGTCGCGAAGGTCCTGTTCGCCGTCGACCCGGTCGACGCGGTCGTCGACGAGGCCCTCACCTGGGGCGCGGACCTGATCATCACCCACCACCCGCTGATGCTGCGCGGCGTCACCAGCGTGGCGGCCGACACCCCCAAGGGGCGGGTCGTCCACCGCCTGATCCGCTCGGGAACGGCCCTGTACACGGCGCACACCAACGCGGACACCGCCTCGCCCGGGGTCTCCGACGCGCTCGCCCGCGCCGTCGGCGTCACCGGGCCGCTGCGCCCCCTCGACCCCGACACCACCGACCCCGAGGGCCACCGGGGCATCGGCCGGATCGGCGCCCTCGACCGCCCGGTCGTCCTGCGCGACTTCGCCGCCCAGGTGGCCCGCGCCCTGCCCGCCACGGCCGCCGGGGTCCGCGTCGCCGGCGACCTGGACCGCGTCGTGGGCACCGTCGCCGTGTCCGGGGGAGCGGGGGACTCCCTGCTCGGCGCCGCCCGCGCCGCCGGGGTCGACGTGTTCGTCACCTCCGACCTGCGCCACCACCCCGCCTCGGAGTTCGTGGAGAACCCGGGCGGCCCGGCCCTGATCGACACCGCCCACTTCGCCAGTGAGTGGCCCTGGCTCGCGGACGGGGCGGCCCGTCTCGTGGACGCACTCGGGCGCGCGGGGCAGCCCGGGGGGACTAACGTGGAGACACGCGTCTCGACGACGGTGACGGACGCCTGGTCACAGGCCTTGCCGCACGTCTGAGAGCACACCGCCCCGCGAGGGGCGGCCCCGACACCAATTGCACAGAGCCGCACAGAGTAGGGCGCGGGCGGCGTTCTCGCCTTCCCCAGCCACCCCAGGAGACGTGTACAAGTGAAAGCCGAACCCGCCGCACAGGCCAGACTGCTCCACCTCCAGGAACTGGACTCCGAGCTCCAGCTCCTGGCCCACCGGGCCCGCACCCTGCCGGAGATCGCCGAGGCGGCCGGGCTCAAGGAACGCGCCGACCGGCTCGAGACCGACCTGATCGCCGCGCAGACGAAGGTCTCCGACGTCGAACGCCAGCAGCGCAAGGCCGAGAGCGACGTGGACCAGGTGCGCAGCCGCGCCGACCGGGACGCCAAGCGCCTGGAGTCGGGCCAGATCACCAACGCCAAGGAGCTGCAGAACCTCCAGTCCGAGATCGCCTCGCTGGGCCGCCGCCAGGCCGAGCTGGAGGAGGTCGTCCTGGAGGTGATGGAGCGGGCGGAGGCGCTGGACGCCACGGTGGCCCGACTGACCGCCGAGCGCGAGGAGGCCGTCGCCGAGCACACCGCGGTGGTCGCCCGCCGCGACACCGCCGCCGCCGAGATCCAGTGGGACCGCACCCGCGTCGCCCAGGACCGCGAGCGCGTGGCGGGGGAGATCCCCGCCGACCTGCTGGCCCTCTACGACAAGCTGCGCGCCCAGTACGACGGGATCGGCGCCGCGCCGCTGCGCTACGGCCGTTGCGGCGGCTGCAAGCTCGCCCTGAGCACGGTCGAGCTCAACGAGATCCGCGCCCACGCCGCCGACGAGGTCGTGCGCTGCGAGGACTGCCGCCGCATCCTGGTGCGGACCGAGGAATCCGGTCTGGGGGGCCGGACCGAGCAGTGAGCACCGGCTGGGGAGCCCCCGACACCGCCCCGACCCGGCTCGTCCTGCTCCGACACGGGCAGACGCCCCTGTCGGTGGAGGGGCGCTTCGCGGGCCGGGGCGACATCCCCCTCACCGAGGAGGGCCGCGCGCAGGCCGGGGCGGCCGCGCGCCGCCTGGCCGCGCGGCCGATCGACGCCGTGGTGTCCTCGCCCCTGCTGCGCGCCAGGGACACGGCGGCCCGCGCCGCGGAGGAGCTCGGACTGCCGGTCGAGGTGGACGAGGGGTTCGTGGAGACCGACTTCGGCGCGTGGGAGGGACTGACGTTCGCCGAGGCCCGTGAGCGCGCGCCCGAGGCGGTCGACCGCTGGCTGGCCGACCCCGAGGTCGGGCCGCCGGGCGGGGAGAGCTTCGCGGCGGTCGCCCGCCGGGTCGCGAAGGCCCGCGACGCGCTGGTCGAACGCCACCGGGGGCGCACCGTCCTCGTGGTCACGCACGTGACCCCCATCAAGCTGACGGTGCAGCAGGCCGTCCTGGCGCCGCTGGCCGCGCTGTACCGGATGCACCTGGACACGGCCTGCCTGACCGAGGTGGACGTCTTCTCCGACGGGCCGATGCTCGTGCGCTCCCTCAACGACACCGCCCACCTGGCCCCCGTCCGGGACGGGGCGGGCCGGGAAGGACCGGAACGGGCGTAGAATGCGGGGCGAGGGGAGTCGGCCAGACGGTCGCGGACCGCGCCGGGTGCGCGGGTTCGAGGAAAGTCCGGACTCCACAGGGCAGGGTGGTCGGTAACACCGACCCGGGGCGACCCGCGGGACAGTGCCACAGAAAACAGACCGCCACCGCTCGCGGTGGTAAGGGTGAAACGGTGGTGTAAGAGACCACCAGCGCCCGGAGTGATCCGGGCGGCTTGGTAAACCCCACCCGGAGCAAGGTCAAAAAGGGAGCCTCCGGGCTCCTGCGCGGATGTTCGAGGGCGGCCCGCCCGAGTCCGCGGGTAGACCGCACCGAGGCCGTCGGCAACGGCGGCCCCAGATGGATGACCGTCCGGTCCCTCCGGGGACCGACAGAATCCGGCTTACCGGCCGACTCCCCCCTCCACACCTTCCTGGCCTGCGAATACCCGGAAATTCGCTCGCGGGTCCGCCCCCACCGACACCCCTGTTCATCTGCGGATGCCTTGCCCTGTCCGGGCTTGACCCGGGACGGACGCGGGATGGATCGCGGGGCCTGCGGCAGGCCGGGAAAGCAGTTAGCGAGGTAGCGGCAGGTCTTCCCGCACCTTGGATCCGGACGGGCGGGCTCAGCCCGAGGCGTGCAGGTCTTCCGTCCCGCGCCCCTCCGGTTCCCGGGTGGGGGTCACCGGTACTCCTCCCGGCTGCCGATGCGGTGGACCATCACCACCGCCCACACCGTCACCGCGGCCAGGACCCCCCACCACGCCCACAGCGCCCACATCAGCCAGTGGCCGCCCACCGTCGTCGTGCCCAGACCGAGGGCCGCCAACGACATCGAGGTGGAGACCACCAGGCATCCGACCACACGGCGGATTCGTGTCATCTCGTCCATGAGCCTTCTCCTTGCTCGGGGGGTGGGAGCGGGACCCGGGACATCCTTTCTACAGCAGGCCTTCCTCCTCCACGTTCTCTGTCGGCCTGCCCGGTACCGGGGCCGGCGCTCCGGCCCGAGGCCCTCGCGGAGCCCCCCGCGGGGGACGCACGGCCGCACCGACGGCGCGGGGGCCGCGACGGACGGCGGTGCGCTGTCCGGACCGGGCCGCGGACGGTGGCGGCGGCGGCCGCGATCGGCCCGCCGCCGCCCGGAGCCCTGCCGGGCCCCGGGCGGGGGTGCGACGCGCGCGGCGCGTGGGAACCCTGGGGCGCGGGAAGTCCTATGGGTACAGGCATACAGCCTGCCGGTGATGGCCTGCCGCCCATGCGCACCGATAGATTGGCCCTTGCGCTCCATACCCCGGACCGAGTGCCGGAGCGCGTGCGCCCGTGGGCCGACGTCCGGGGTCGACGGCCCGACGGGCATCCGCGTTCACGGGAATGGGTGACTCTTGTTCGACTCCACCGTCTTCTGGGTGGTCCTCTTCGGCCTGCCGGTCCTGGCCATCGTGGCGATCGTCATGCTCGCCTCCTACCAGGCCTCAGGCGTTCAGCAGGACGAGCGTGACGACGCGCCCGGCGACGACTCCTCCAACAGCTGATCCCCGTCCGCACCCGGTCGGGGGTGCGGAACGGGATCGCCCACGCCCTGCACAGGACGGAACTCCCCGGTCGCGGTGTCCAGCAGGTGGACCCTCGCCGTCTCCAGGTCGTAGTACATCCCCGACAGCTCCAGGTCGCCCGACTCCACGCGTTCGCGCACCACCGGGTATCCCATGAGGTTGCCGAGCTGCTCCTCCACGTTGGCCTGGGCGAGCCGCCGCAGCGCCTCCGCGGCGGGCAGGCCGGCCAGGGCCCCGGACGCCTCCCCCGCCCGCACCAGGCTCTCGTGCCCGTTCGCCAGCCAGCGGCACATGTGCGAGGTCTGCGCGTCCCCGGGCTCCTGGTGGGCCTTCTCCAGGAGCGCCTTCATGGCGCCGCAGTGCGAGTGTCCGCACACCACGATCGACGGCACCCGCAGGACGTTCACCGCGTACTCGACCGCCGCACCCACCGACACGTCGCCGGGGGTTCCCCGCCTGGGCACCAGGTTGCCGACGTTGCGGACGGTGAACAGGTCGCCGGGGCCGCTCGAGGTGATCAGGTTCGGCACCACCCGCGAGTCGGCGCAGGTGATGAACAGCGCGGTCGGGTGCTGTCCGTGGGACAGCCGGCCCATCAGCGACCGCATCCGGTCGGCGGTGCTGGAGTGGTACTCGCGGGCGCCGGCCGTGAGCAGGCCCAGGGGGTTGACCTCACGCGCGGTCTCCTCGGGGACACGGCGCATTCCCCACGGCGCCCACCAGCGCGCCAGGCCGCCGGGCGCGGTCTTGGAGGCGGGGGCGGAACTGGTGGAGCTGCGCGCGTACCACCTCTCGTGCACCTCGTCGATGTCGACGGAGCCCCCGGTGCGCTCGTGGTCCACGCGCCAGGCATGGATGGCCTCGAACGCGGCGTGGTCCATGAAGTCCACGTGCAGGTCCAGGTCGACCTGGGCGCCCTCGGGGACGGTGCGCAGCACGTGGGCGAGCCGGGGCACCCCGAGGAAGGTGAGCGAGCCGTGCACCGTGACGTGGACGCGGTTGTCGCGCTCCTCCGTGGTCACGGTCAGCTTGGTGAGCCTGCGCAGGGATACGATCATGGCCAGGGCGAAACCGATGAACACCCCCTCCATGAGGCCCAGGAGCACCACGCCGAACAGGGTCACCAGGTACACGCTGGCCTCGTGGTGGCGCCGCAGGTTGCGCAGGTGGGCGATCGAGACCATCTGGACGCCGATGAACACCAGGAGCGCGGCCAGCGCGGCCATCGGGATCAGCTCGACCACGTGGGCGAAGAAGGCGACGAACAGAAGGATCCACACACCGTGCAGGATGGTGGACCGGGGCGTGTGCGCCCCGGCGCGCACGTTGGCGGTGCTGCGCACGATCACGCCCGCGACGGGCAGGCCGCCCAGGGCGCCGCTGACGGTGTTGGCCGCGCCCTGGCCGAAGAGCTCCCGGTTGAGCATGATCCGGCGGCCGTTGTGCAGGCGGTCCACGGCGATCCCGGCGAGGAGGGACTCGACGCTGGCGACCAGGGCGACCGTGGCGACGCCGACGGCGATGCCGTGCCACTGCCCGGCCGCGGGGAGCACCGGTCCGTTCCAGGCGTCCGCCAGGGAGTCCGGGAGGGAGACGGTCTCGACCCTCCAGCCCCCGACGGTCGCGATGGCGGTCGCGGTGCCCACCGCGACCAGCGCGGCCGGGACCACCGCCGGGCGCAGCCTCCCGAAGGACGGCAGCTTGTTCCAGGTGAACATGATCGCGATGGTGATGACCCCGACGGCGACGGCGGCGGAGTGGTTGTGCGCGATCTGGTGGGGGAGGTCGGCGATGTTGGCCACCGCCGAGCTCTGCGGGGCCCCGCCCAGGACCACGTGCAGCTGGGCCAGGGCGATGGTGACGCCCACCCCGGCCAGCATGCCGTGCACGACGGCGGGGGAGACGGCCAGGGCCGCGCGGGCGATGCGCACGGCCCCGAGGACGAGCTGGACCAGACCGGCGAGCAGGGTGATGAGGCAGGTCACCCGCCAGCCGTAGGTCGCGATGAGGTCGGCGACGATGATCGTCAGCCCGGCGGCCGGGCCGCTGACCTGCACCATCGAACCGCCGACGAGTCCGGCGACGATACCGCCGACGACGGCGGCGATGATTCCTGCGATGAGCGGGGCGCCTGAGGCGACGGCGATCCCGAGTGACAGTGGGACGGCGACCAGGAAGACCACCAGGGAGGCGCCGACGTCGGCGGCGACCCCCTTGCGGTCCTTGTGGCTGCCCGGTGGCGCCGCGGTTGCGGGCGGTGCGTCGGGCTGTACTCCCTGGGCGTCGTTGCGCATGGTTGCTCCGTTCGGGTTGGACCAGGCAAATGAGGCGTAGGCGCACGGGGACGACGGTGTCCGGATCGGGGGGTGTGCGGGTGAACGCGTGAACACGACGGAACCCCGAAGGGTCGCCTGTCAATCACCAACTGTAGTCAACTTCCGTAGCTCAGGGTTACCATCTGTTGTGGTTTCCGTGGCTGTTTTCCCGGCTTCACAAGGCGTGGGGACAAATCAGGACAGAAAAAACACCGAGGTGACGGGGTTGTCCCGTGCACCTCGGTGATGTGAAGCGGTGGGGCCGGACGGGGTCCGGCGGCGCGGCCCGGTCACGGCGCGTCAGTGCCGTCCGGACCGCACCGGTTCAGCGGAAGCGGCCGTCCTCGTACCCGCCCTCGTAACGCTCCTGGCCGTACCCCCGCTGGTCGTAGGGCTGCTCGGGCGGGTAGGGGCCCGGCGCCCCGGGACCGTCCGGCCGTCCCTCGTCGCCGTGCTGTTGCCACCCGTCCAGCGGCGGGTAGCCGCCGTAGTCGGGCTGCGACTGCTGCGGCTGTTGCGGCTGCTGGGCCGGGTAGGAGCCGCCCAGCATCTCGGAGTAGCCGCTGCCCGGACCGCCGGGGCCGGACGGCCGCCCGAACCGGTCCCCCTGGTCCTGGTAGCCGCCGTAGCCCGGCGGGACCTCGCCGCGCAGCTGCTCGGCGGGATAGCCGCCCGTGGGCGGGAGCGGGGGGTAGCCCTGCGGGCCGCCCGGGTACGGAGTGCCGTCCTGTCCGCCCGGGTGTCCGGGGTGGCCGACGGGTCCGCCGTTGAAGGGGGAGGGCACGCCGGGCGCCGGAGCCTCCCGCTCTGGTCCGGCGTGGGAGCCGGGCGCCGCCGGTCCGCCGGCGGATCCGGGACCTCCCGGCAGCCCGGGGCCGCCGCCCTGCACGCCGGGAACGGTGGGCGCGCTCGGGGAGCCGAACGTGCCGCCGCTCTCACCCCACAGGGGGGTGTTGCCGTCGGGGTAGGAGGGGCGCTGGTGGTTGCCGGTGTCGTAGGAGGACCGTGTGTGGGTGCCGGTGTCGTAGTCGGGGAGTCCGGTGCCCGGGTGGTCCCCTCGTGTGTGGGTGCCGGTGTCGTAGCCGGATCGGGTGAAGGAGTCGGTGTCGTAGGAGGGGCGGGTGTGGTTGCCGGTGTCGAACTCGGGGAGTCCGGTGCCCGCGTGGTCCCCCCGGGTGTGGTTGCCGGTGTCGTAGGAGGATCGCGTGTGGGTGCCCGTGTCGTAGCCGGGGAGCCCGGTGCCCGGGTGGTCCCCTCGTGTGTGGGTGCCGGTGTCGTAGCCGGATCGGGTGAAGGAGTCGGTGTCGTAGGAGGGCCGCGTGTGGGTGCCGGTGTCGTAGCCGGGGAGTCCGGTGCCCGGGTGGTCCCCCCGCGTGTGGGTGCCCGTGTCGTAGTCGGATCGGGTGAAGGAGTCGGTGTCGTAGCCGCCCTCGGACCGGGGGGCCGCCGGGTAGCCGCCGCCCAGGGGGACCGCGGAGCCGCTCCCGCCGAACGGGGGCGTCGTCGCGCCGGACCCGGGGGAGGAGGGGCCGCCGTAACCGAAGTCGGAGCGCTGGTGTGCGCCGGTGTCCATGCTGGACCATATCGGCGAGTCGACGTCGGAGCCGTGCGCCGGGGTCGTGGCCCGGAACCCCGGGGAGAGCGGGTCGCTCGCGGCCGGGCTCTCCGGGCGGCCCGCGCCCTGGTGGTCCGACCGGCCCGGCGAGGCGCCGCCGTAGGACGGGAGGCCGCCGAGCGGGGAGCCGGTCCCCGGCGCCGGGCCGGAACCGCCGAGCGGGTCGCGCGAGTCCGGGGTGCCCAGGGGGGAGGGGCCCGCCAGGGGGTCGGTCCGCGGCTGGGAGTAGGAGGCCCCGGGCGTCCACGAGCCCGAGCCGAGCGGGTCGTCGTCCCGGGGGGCGGAGGCCGCGGGTGCGGCGTGCTGTGCCGGGGGCAGGCCCTGCGCGGGCGCGGCCCCCTGGGGCGAGGTGAGGGCGGAGCGCTCCGGACGCGGCGGGAGCGCGCGCTCGTCCGGGCCGAGCGGGTTCGGCCCGGACGCGCCGGACTGTCCGTGCCTGCCGGACCGTCCCGCCTGCTCGTCCGGCTGGGGGGAGGCCTGCTCCTGCCCCAGGCTCGCCAGCATCGCCAGGTCGGCGGAGGGGCCGCCGGCCCCGGTCGCCGCGGGCAGGATCGTGGTCGCCCCGGGGGGACCGGACTCCTCCTCGAAGTCCTCGTACCCGTCGTCGTAGTCGTCTTCCTCGTACTCGTACGCGGTGACGCTGGGGCTTCGGTCCTCGCGGTCGCCGCGGCGACCGCGGGGCTCCGAGGAGCGCTGGGCCGGGCCGTCCTCGCTCAGGCTGGACCAGAAGTCGTTGTCGGACAGGCCGTCCGCGTCGTCATCGTCGTCCCAGTCGACCTCGCGCTTGCGCCGGCCCTTGGAGCGCCTCTCCGACCGGCCGCCGCCGTCCTGGTGCCCGCGGCGGGACCGCCCGCGCGGTGCGGGTTCCTCGTCGCCGCGGTCCTCGGGGAGGTCGCGTTCCTGTGCGCGGTCGGGGTCGCGACCGGAGTCCTCGGTGTCGTCGTACTCGTATTCGTCGTCGTAGTCGTCCTCGCGGGAGCCGACGCTCAGAGCGCGCATGCCCAGTAGGAGCAGGACGAGCACGGCGAGCACGACGATGACGGCGATGATGATGATGACGGTGACGGTCATGGTCTACGCACTACCTTGGGGAGGTCGGCCGCGCCCGGGTCGCACCGGGGACCGGAGTGTCGGGAACCGGCCGGGGATGTGCGGCGGCCGCCTGGTTCCGTGATGGCCCGGTCTGTCCGACCTGCTTGGCACGAGGGGTGCAGGTGGTCCGGTGCGGTTCCAGGTCGGTGCGCCGCGCGGCGAGTGGACGGGAATCGGTCATCTGAAATGGGGCGAGGGGCACTGCCCCACTGTATGCGCTGTCGCGCCCCGTGTGCAGAGGGCGACGGATGCTTCCTGGGCGGATCCCCGTGGCCCCGGTTTCCCGTGGCCAAGGGGATCCGGGGCGCCGGAGAGGATCTCCTATGGCCTATGTCACCCGGCGTTGGTCGTGACCAGGGACCCGCGGGCGACGGCCTGGTCGGCGATGGCGTCCAGGGCCGCGTCCAGTGACGCGCCCTCCGGCAGGTCCAGCGGGTTCGCCAGCGCGTACACGGTGAACCTGTACTCGTACGACGCCTCCGGTTCCGGGCACGGCGCCCCGTACTCCGCGACGCCCTGGGAGTTCTGCCCCTGCTTGGCGTCGGCCGGAACGCTGTTCTGCCGCAGCTCCACCAGCTGCGGGTCCAGGTCGTAGACCACCCAGAACACCTGGGCCACCTGGGGGTCGTCGACCACCAGGGCGATGGAGCCCGCCTCGTCGGGCAGCCCCGACCAGCTCAGCGGCGGCGAGGACGCCTCCTGCGCCTCCTGCTCTCCACCGTCCGCCGAAGCGCCGTCCGAGGCCCCCTCACAGGTGTAGGCCGCCGGAAGCGGCTGCCCCTCCTGCATCAGGGGGCTGGTGACGTTGATGTCGTCGGGCATGTCACCGTTCTGCCCCGGGGCGAGGATGCCGCAACCCGTGGTCAGGACCAGTGCGGCCCCCGCCGCCACCGCGCCCGCGAGCGCTGCGGGGGACGTGCGGGCCGTGCGCGCACCGGTGGACCGGGGGGAGGGGAGGGCCGGGAACAATGGGAACTCCTGCTGGACTTTCGGGCCGTGGAGGCGGGACTCGCTGTGGACCGGCACGGCGTCGGGAGGACACCCGGCGCCGGGCTCGGGGAGGGAACGCGGGGGAGCCGCCACAGGGCTCCGGCGACACGTTCCTGAGCGAACCCTACTGTGGTCAGGCGGGCGTTCGGGCGGCCGTCCCGGCCCGCGGGTCCCGCCGCGGCCCAGGAGCGGGCCCGCGGTCGGGCCCGCCGGAGCACGGCTCCGCGCACTCCCCGGCCGGATCGGTGATCATGGGTCGGTGCGGTTCTCCATCCTTGGGCCCCTCCTGGTGCACGACGCGACCGGAAGGCCCGTCACCATCGGCGGCGCGCGGCTGCGCGTCCTCCTCTGCCTCCTCCTGCTCCGCGCCGGGCGGCGCGTGCCCGTCGAACAGCTCGTCGACGGCATCTGGGCGGGCGACCCCCCGGCCTCGGCGGGCAACGCCCTCCAGGCGCTCGTCTCCCGCCTGCGCCGGGCCCTGGGCACAGGCGCCGCCGTCGACGGCGACGGCACGGGCTACCGGCTGGACGTCGACCCCGGACAGGTCGACCTCGACCGCTTCGAGGACCTGGCCGCGAAGGGCCGGGCCCACCTCGCCGCGGGTCGGCCCGCCGACGCCGAACGGGACCTGGGCGCGGCGCTCGCCCTGTGGCGGGGGCCGGCGCTGTCCGACCTGACCGCGCACGGCATCGCCGAGGACATCGCGCTGGGCCTGGCCGAGACCCACCGGTCCGCGGCCGAGGAGCACCTGGCGGCCCGCGCCGACCTCGGCCACCACGCCGAGATCCTGCCCCGCGTCGAGGCGCTCGCCCGGCGCGAGCCGGACCGCGAGCGCCCCGTCGAGCTGCTCATGCGGGTGCTGGCCGCGACCGGGCGCACGGCGGACGCCCTGGCCGCCTACGAGCGCTTCCGCGGCCGCCTCGCCGACAACCTGGGCCTGGACCCCTCGCCCCAGCTGCGCGACACCCACCTGCGGCTGCTGCGCGGCGAGTTCGACGCGCCCTCCCCCGAGCCCGCGACCCCGCCGAACCTGCACCTGCCCTCCACCCTGACCGGTTTCGTGCCGCGCGACACCGAGCTGGGGACCGCCGTGGGCCTCCTCACCACCGGGCGCCTGGTCACCCTGACCGGGCCCGGCGGGGCGGGGAAGACGCGCCTGGCGATCGAGGCCGCCACCGCCCTGGCCGCACGCGCTCCGCACCTGCTCGCCCGGGGGGGCTGGTTCGTCGAACTCGCGTCCAGGTCCGGCGCCGACGTCCCGGACGCCCTGGCCGGCGCCCTGGGACTGCGCGAGTACGCCATGCTCCGGGCGGCGTCCTCCCGGGCGCCGGTCCCCCCGCTGGAACGGGTCGTCTCCCACATCGGCGACCGTCCCGCGCTCATCGTGCTCGACAACTGCGAGCACCTCGTCGAGGACGCGGCCAGGGCCGTGGAGCCCCTTCTCGCCCGCTGCCCCCGCCTGCGCGTCCTGACCACCTCCCGCGAACCCCTCGGCGTCCCGGGCGAACAGCTCATGCCCGTGCCCTCCCTGGCGCTGCCGCCCGAGGGCGCCGACGCCGCGAAGGCCGTCACCTACCCCTCCGTCGCCCTGTTCGCCGAGCGGGCCGCCTCGGTGCGCCCCGGCTTCGCCGTCACGCCCGGCAACGTCGCCCACGTCGTCCGCGTGGCGAGGGAGCTGGACGGCATGCCCCTCGCCCTGGAGCTGGCCGCCGCCAGGCTGCGCTCCATGACCGCCGCCCAGCTCGCCGAGAGGCTGTCCGACCGTTTCCGGCTGCTCACCGGGGGCAGCCGGGGCGCGCTGCCGCGCCACCGCACGCTGAGGGCCGTCGTCGACTGGAGCTGGGAACTCCTCGACGAACCCGAGCGGCGCCTGCTGCGGCGCCTGTCGGTCTTCGCCGGCGGCGCGACCCTGGAGGCCGTCGAGCGGATCTGCGCCGACCCCGCACCGGGCCCCGGCACGGAGGGGCGGGTGGACGGCCGGGACGTGTGGACCGTCCTGTTCTCCCTGGTGGACAAGTCGCTCGTGATCGCCGAGAACCCCGTCGGCGACGACGCGCCGCCCCGCTACCGGCAGCTGGAGACCGTCCGCGCCTACGCCGCCGAGAGGCTGGCCCTCAGCGGTGAGGAGGTGCGCGTGCGCGACACCCACGCGCGCCACGTCCGCGACCTGTGGCGCGCGGCGGACCCGCTCCTGCGCGGGCGGCGCCAGGGCGAACTGCTCGCGCGCCTGGCCCCCGAGTCCGCGGACCACGGCGCGGCGGTGCGGTGGGCGGTGGAGCGCGCGGACGCCGGGCTCGCCCTGGACCTGGTCGAGCACACCCAGTGGTACTGGACCCTGGGAGGGTCCTGGCGCCGGCTGGTCCGCTGGTCGGAGGCGGTCCTGGACATGCTCGGCGGCCGCGTCCCCGAGGGCAGGGCCGTCGCCTACGCCAGCTGCCTGTTCCACCGGGCGGGCGACGGTTCGACGCACCACGCCACGGTGGAGGCGGCCATCAGGGAGGTCGAGGAGGTCGTCGCGGCGTCGGGCGGGCGGGTCGAGCGCCACCCCGTCCTCGTCCACTGCCTGCTGTACAGGGCGATGCTCCAGGGGCGGTCCGGTGACGCCTACGAGCGCCTGGCCGCGGCCCTGGACCAGCCCGACCCCTGGATGCGCGCGATGGTGCGCGTCCTGCTGTCCCTGCTCGACGCCGTCACCGGCCACACCGGGGAGTCCGCGGACAAGGCGGAGGCCGCCCTGGAGGAGTTCCGTGCCTGCGGCGACGCCTGGGGCGCGTGCCAGGCGCTCGCCCAGCTGGTGGACGTGTACCGCTTCGAGGACCTCGAACGCTGCCGCGAGCTGCTGACCGACGGGATGCGGCTGGCCTCGGAGTCGGGCCTGACGGGGATGGCGGCGGTGTTCCGGGTCCGACGGGCCCAGACCCTCACCGACCTCGGGGAGCTGGATGCGGCCCGCCGGGACCTGGGGGCGCTGTCCGACTTCGAGGACCCGGTCCAGGACGAGCACAGGGTGCTGCTGTCGCTGGCGGAGGCGCACTGGCTCGGCGAGGCAGGGGAGCTGGAGCGCGCCCGCGAGGTCGTCGACCGGATGCGGCAGGAGCTGAGCGGCCTGGGCGGGTTCTCACCGGTCTACCTGGAGGGGGGCCTGGGGGCCATGTCCGCGCTCCTGCACTGGAAGGCCGGAGAGCGGGAGGCCGCCTGGCGGGACATCGGCCGCGCGTGGTGGACGGCCTCCCACGGGCTGCGCCCCGTCTGCGCGGAGATCCTGGACGTCTTCGCGATGATGCTGGCGGGGGAGGAACCGCGCCGGGCGGCCCGCATGCTCGGGTACGCCGAGGGGCTGCGCGGCGTCCCCGACCGCACCACCCCGTTCGTGGTGCGGGCGCGGGAGCGGGTGCGCGCGGAGCTGGGCGGGGCCGCGTACGAGCGGCTGGCCGCGGAGGCGAGGGGCACGGACGAGGACGAGGTCCTGGCGGGTGTGGGCGAGTGGCTGGCCCCGCTCGTGCCCGACCACAGGCCGGGGAACCGGCGCTCCGGCCGGTGACCGGGCGGGGGCCGGAGGGGCCGCGCCGCCCCGGGGCCCGGGGCGGCGCGACGGGACGCCGCTCAGGTGCGGCGGCGGTACGCCCACACGGCGAGCGGGAAGAAGACCGCGGTGAAGATCGCGGACCACGCCACCGTCCACAGGACCGGGCCCGTGGCGTCGCCCGTGCCGAGCATCAGGGCCCGCATGGCGTCGACGACGTGGGTGACCGGGTTGTTCGCGGCGACCGCCTGCAGCCAGCTGGGCATGTCCGCCGGGGCGACGAACGCCGAGCTGCTGAAGGTCAGCGGGAACATGAGGATCATCCCGAACGCCTGCACGGCCATCGGCGTGCGCACGATCATGCCGACGAAGGCCGACATCCAGCACAGCGCGAACGCGAACAGCAGCACCAGGCCGGCCGCCACGACCACGCCGACCACGCCGCCCTCGGGGCGGAAGCCGATGAGCATGCCGACCAGGAGCACCATCACCACGGTGATCGTGTACCGGGCCAGGTCGCCGAGGATCGCGCCGGTGAGCGGGGCCGACCGGGCGATGGGCAGCGACCGGAACCGGTCGAAGATGCCCTTCTCCACGTCCTGGCTCAGCGAGAAGCCCGTGCCCAGCGTCGCGAAGATGACCGACTGGGCGATGATGCCGGGCATCAGGAAGTCGCGGTAGGCCTGCCAGTCGCCCATCATCGCCTGCCCGAAGACGAAGACGAACAGGGTCACGAACATGACCGGCTGCAGTATCAGCCCCAGGACCTCCTCGGGGTTGGCCTTGATCTTCAGGACACTGCGCCAGGCCAGCTGGAGGCCGTTCCGGATCGTGCCCAGCGGCGTGATCCTCGCCGGGATCGCCGGGGCGCCCCCGGGCTCCGCGGCCCGGGTCCGGGTCGTCACGGTACTCATGCTCTGGCCCCCTCGTCCGCGGACGCGTCCGCGGTCTCCTCTTCGGCGGTGTGCCCGGTCAGGGCGAGGAACACCTCGTCCAGGCTCGGCTTGCGCAGCGACAGCTCGGCGACCGCCACGCCCTGCTCGTCCAGGCGGCGCACCACCTCGGGCAGGACGCCCGAACTGGTGACCGGGACGCTGGCGAGCAGCCCGTCGGAGACGACGGGCGTGCTGGTGACCGCCTCGATGATCCTCGTCGCCAGGGAGATCTGCCCGGGATCCACCGTGCGCAGTTCGAGCACCTGGTTCCCGGCCCGGCTCTTGAGCTCCTCCGGGGTCCCCCTGCTGATCATCCGCCCGTGGTCGAGCACCATGAGGTCGTCGGCCAGCTGGTCGGCCTCCTCCAGGTACTGGGTGGTGAGCAGGACGGTCACGCCGTCGTCCACCAGCCCGCGCACGACGTCCCACAGGCCGTTGCGGCTGTGCGGGTCCAGCCCGGTCGTGGGCTCGTCCAGGTACAGCAGGGCCGGGCGGCCGACCAGGCTCGCGGCCAGGTCGAGCCGTCGTCGCATGCCGCCCGAGTAGGTCTTGGCGGGGCGGTCCGCGGCGTCGGTGAGCTCGAAGCGCTCGAGCAGCTCCGCGGCGCGGGCCCGGGCGTCGGCCCCGCCGAAGCCCAGCAGGCGCGCGATGAGGAGCAGGTTCTGGGTGCCGGTCAGATCGGCGTCCACGGCCGCGTACTGGCCCGTCAGGCCGATGAGCCGGCGGACCTCGTGCGGTTGGCGGACCACGTCGAAGCCGCCGACCTCGGCGTGCCCGCCGTCGGGTCTGAGCAGGGTCGCCAGGATGCGCACCATCGTGGTCTTGCCGGACCCGTTGGGCCCCAGGACGCCGAGCACGGCCCCCGTCCTGGCCGTCAGGTCGACACCGTCCAGGGCGCGTTTGCCCTTGAACTGCTTGACCAGGCCCTCCGCGCGGATGGCGTCAGTCATCGTTCCTCCGTTTCAACGTTCGTCCACCAGTGTGACGAGCCGGGCTGACAGAACGCTGACAGAGTTCCCGCGCCCCGGGGCGGCCGTGCGCGGAGGCCCGCGGGGAGGGGCCTTCGGACACGGAGGGCCTAAACTCGTGCAGGTGATGAACACCCCGCCGTACGACGCCATTCCCGACCCGGACCGGCCCCGGGGCGGCCCCGAACCAGGGGACGGGGAGGCCGCGCGGCTGCGGCCCCCGCAGAGCCGCGTGAGCAGCAGGGCGATCGGGGTGTGGACCCTGAGGATCCTGTTCGGGTCGGTGTTCACCCTCGTCCTGCTCAGCGCGGTCGCCTGGGGCGCCTCATCGCTCGGCTGGGCCTGGATCCCGTTCAGCGTGCAGGACAACGCGTGGCTGCTCCCGCTCGCCTACGGGGTGTACGCGCTGCTCAAGGTGGCGATCGTGCCGTCCTGGCGGTACAGGGTGCACCGCTGGGAGGTGGCCGGGGACATCATCTACACGCGGGTGGGCTGGATCAGCCGCACCTGGCAGCTGGTGCCCGTCAACAGGCTGCAGACCGTCGACCACACGCAGGGGTGGCTGGAGCGCGTGTTCGACGTGGCCACGCTGGAGGTGCAGACCGCCTCCTACGCGGGTTCGTCCACGATCGAGGGGCTGGACGCCGGGCAGGCGCGCCGCCTGAGCGAGGACCTCGCGGTGCGCGCCGGAGCGCTGAGGGACGACGCGACCTGATGGGCACGGAGCAGGAGGACGGCGGTCGCGCCGAACAGCACGGGGAACGGTACGGGTCCGGGGCGCTCGGCGTCCCGGACGGGACCGGCCGCGGCCCGCAGGGGGGCCACGGCGCGCGGCCCGCGGAAGGGGACGGCGCGGCACGCGTTCGACCCGGGGAGGGCGCACCCGCGCACGGCGGTCCAGGGACGGAGCCGAACCCGGCACCCCCGCCCGAGGGGTCGGCCCCGACCGGGGGCTGGGTCGCCCCGGGGAGCACGCCCGCGCCCCGGGACCCGGGGCGCGCGGCGGGGAGCGCGGTTCCGGCCGGCCCGCCGGCGGTGTACGGCACATCGGCCCAGGACGCGGGGAGCCCACCGCAGGGGTGGGGCGACCGGTCCCGGACCGGCCCCGGCGCCGTGCCGGGGCACGGGCGGCCGGCTCCCGCTCCGGAGCCTCCCCGCACGGCCACTCCGTACGGAGCCCCGCCCCAGGGCCCTCCGCCGTACGGCGCTCCTCCCGGAGGCGTCCCGTGGCACGGCCCCGCGCCCCACCCGGGCGCGCCCGGCGACGTGCCCCCGCACGGTGCCCCGCCGCACTCCGGGCCCCCGCACGGGGCGGCTCCGCGCGCCTGGTGGGGGCCCGCGCCGGCGGAGGGGCCGGAGGCCGGGGACGCGCCCGGCGGACGGGCCCGGGACGCGGCGCCCTTCCTCGCGCCGGAGCGGGCGCGCCGGATCAGCCCCCGGAGCATGGTCGTGGGCCCCATCAACCAGCTCAAGGGCCTCCTGGTGCCGATCGCCGCGGGACTGGTGCTGGGCGGGTTCAACGCCTGGGTGCTGGGCGCCACGGGCGCCACCGTCGTGGCGCTGCTCGTCGGCGGGTTCGTCACCTGGAGGACCACCCGCTACGAGGTCGGCGAGGACCGGCTGGAGATCCGCAAGGGGCTGATCAGGCGCTCCCGGCGCACGATCCCCCTCGAACGCGTCCGCGGCGTCGACGTCACCAGCACGCTGCTGCACCGTCTCCTCGGTGTCGCCGTGGTGCGCATCGAGGCCGCGGCCGGATCGGCCGCCGCGACCGAGGACGGCAAGCTGGACGCGGTGGCGGCGGACGAGGCCGAGCGCCTGCGCCGCGTCCTGCTGCACCGCAAGGCCGTCCTCACCGGGCAGGAGGCCGGGCCCCGGGCGGCCCCGGGCGGCGGGGCCCCGGAGGCGGGGGAGGCGGCGCGGGGGGAGGCGCAGGCTCCGCCGGTCCCGGAGGACGACACCGTCACGTACTTCGCCATGCCGCGCTCCTGGTACCTGTACGGGGCGCTCAGCCTGGGGTACCTGCTCACCCCGTTCGCGGTCCTGGCCACCCTCTTCGGCACGGTCCAGCAGACGGCGGGAGAGCTGGCCAACGACTTCGTCGTGGACTGGGTCACCTCGTCGGACCGGGGCTTCCTCCTGGTGGCGGCCCTGGTCTTCGCGGGTGTGCTGGTGCTGCTGATGCCGGTGTTCGCCGTGGTCTCCTACGCCCTCACGCACTGGGGTTTCTCGCTCCGCGGGCGCGACGGCTCCCTGGTCGCCGAGCGCGGGCTGTTCACCCGGCGCAGCGTCACGCTGGAGAGGCGCCGCATCCGCGGCCACGAGCTCCTGGACACCCCCCTCGAACGCACGCGCGGCGCCGTGCGCCTGCGCGCCATCGTCACCGGCCTGGGCGACGCCGCCAACCGCGCCGTGCTGCTCCCGACCGGGCCCCGCCCCGTGGTCGAGGACGTGGTCGGCCGGGCGCTGGCCCTCTTCGGGGGCACCCTGAAGCGCCATCCGCGTGCTGCCCTGTTCCGGCGGCTCACGCGGGCCGTCGGACCGTTCGCCCTGGTGGCGGTGGTCGCCGCGGCCCTGGGGGCGGAGTGGCTCGCGGTGGCGGGCGCCGTGCTCGCCGTGCTGGGGATCCCCCTGGGCGTGGACCGCTACCGGGCCCTCGGCCACGGGTACGACGGCGAGCGGGTGAGCGTCCGCTCCGGTTCGCTGAGCCGGAGCCAGGCGACGGTGGAGCGCTCGGCGGTGATCGGCTGGACCTGGAGGCAGACCCTCTTCCAGCGGGGACCCTCCCTGGCCGACCTCCAGGTCACCGTGGGGGCGGGCGCGGGGGGCTACACCGTCCAGGACGCCTCGATCGGTGAGTCGGTGGCCTTCGCGGCGCAGGTCACCCCGGAGATGGTGCGACCGTTCCTGGAGGATCCCGGCGCGCCGGGGCACAAGGGCTGAACCCGCCCCGCGCCGGCGGGCGGCCCGGTCCCCCGCGCCGGGGCGGCCGGGAACGCCGGAGGGCGACCGTGCCGTGCGGCTCCGGTCGCCCTCCGCCGAGGCGGGCCGGGGGGCGAGGCCGCCCCCGGCGCCGCCAACGCGCCTACTCGTCCTTCTTGGACCCGAACATGATCTCGTCCCACGAGGGGACCGATGCGCGTCGGCCGCGGCCCTTGCGCTTGGCCGCGGCGCGGTCGTTGCTCCCGTTGGCGACCGCCGGCACGGCCGCGGGGCTCGCGGGCGCCTGGTCGGCGGCGCGGCGGGGGGTCCCGGTGTCGTTGAGGTCCATGGTGGCCCGGCGGCGCCGCGCGGCGGGCCGCGGCTGGGCCGGGGGATCGGCCGCCGGCGGTGCGGTGTCGGGTTCGGCGGCGTGTGCCGGACGGCCCTCCGGCGGCCACTCGGGGGCCGTGCGGCGCTCGGGGCGCGGGGGCCGCTCCTCCGCGCCGTGGTCCGCGTACGCCGCGGGCGCCGACGGCTCGGGCGCGGGGCGCCGGTCGGGCTCGGGGGCACGGGGCCCGGGTTCGGCGCGCGGCCCCCCGAAGGGGTGCTCGGGGCGCGTCCCGCCCGGGCGTTCCGCCCGGTCGTCCCACTCGCGGACGCGTTCGGTGGGCAGGCGGCCCGTGGGGCGGCGCTCGCCCCGGCGCTCGCCGGGGGCGCGGTACTCCGAGGGGCGGCGCTCCTCCTCGCGGAGCCTGTCGGCGGGGTGTGCGTCGGACGGGCGGAACTCGGCGGGGCGGGGCTCCTCCGACCTGTACCGCGGCTCGCGGCGGGGGTCGCGGTCCGGGTCGGCGTCCCCGTCGCGGCCGTCCGCACGCTGACCGGGACGGCGGTGACCGGCCTGCTCCGAGCCGGGCACCTCGAACCGGCGCCGGCGCTCGTCGCGGACGGGGTCGCCGAACCGGTCGGTCTCGGGCCGGGCCGCCCGGACGGGGGGCAGCGGGTCGTCGAGGGGTTCCTCCCGGGGCGCCCGGCGGGCCGGGGCGTGGTCGGGGCGCCGCTCCGCCGCCGACTGCGCGTCCATCCGGGGCATGTGCGCGGGGGCCTCGCTCCGGCGCGGTGCGAAGGGCGTCACGTTCGCGCCGGGTGCGGACGGCGCGTCCGGCTCCGGGGAGGAGAACCGCGCGGCCTCCTCGTCCGCGGGCACCACGCTGTTGTGTCTGGGCTCGTACAGCCAGTGGGCGACGCGCTCCTCGCTGCCGTGCAGGAAGACGAGCTTGAGCTGCCACGAGCGGTCCTCGCGCTTCCACGAGTCCCACACGGCGTCGCCGGTCTCCAGCTGGTGCGCGCCGATCCGCTTGGCGACCAGGTCGCCCAGGGAGGGGCCCGGTCCGGCGTCGCCGTGCGCCCGCACGGTCGCGCGCTGGGCCTGCTGGGCGATGTACTCGCGTTCCTGGAGGACGGGGCCCTCGAACCAGCGGACCCGTTCGATCGGTATGCCGGAGATCTCGGAGATGGCCTCCGCGGTCTCGCCGGACCGGATGCGGGCCTGGATTTCCTTGGGGCGCAACGGATTCTCCACTTCGATCTCGTACTGGCCGAGCCGGGAGAACTGGCCGCGGACTGCGGCGCGGAGACGGTCGTCGACGGGCAGCGTGAAACGGGTTCCACGGCCGGCGCTGGCGAGCACCAGGTAGGTGCCGTCCTCGCTCACGGCCACGAGGCGAAGCTCGTGCATCGCCCTCCCTTTCGCGTCCCGTCGAGGGTAGGTCCCGCGACCCGGTCCCCGCGTTCTCCAAGTCTGGTCGGCCGACAGCGGTTCGGCCAGTACCGCGCCCGGCATGTCCGAACTGTGCCCGCCTCCCGTTCCGTGGCACTGACCACGGTGGGAGCCGCCCCGGGTGCCGGGGCACTCACGGTCGCTTCCGCTGCCAATCTTGGCACGCTGAGCCTTCGGCGACCGGGAGCGATCGGGGGGAATGTCGCCGATCCCGTGCGAAGGCTCCGCGGTGATGGTATCCCGGGGCCCCTGAATCACCCCAGGTATGGGAAAAACTCCGATCTCGGCCCGGGGTCCGATCGGACGGCGCCCCTCTTGGGCAAACCGACACGCCGACCTATGCCGGAGAGTGATGCTTCTTATGTCTTGGCGTTATCGGAACCCGGGGCCCCTTAGGGTGAGTTATCCATCTATGAGCGAAATGTGATGTTTGGTGACTGTGGGGCTGTATGCCCCACCACACGCGCATCCCGCCAGTACGAGTTCCCGTCGCGCCCCGCGCGGCCGACGAAGGAGGGGCGACCGGATGGGTCGGACCGGACACGACGACGACAACGAGGCGGAGGAGGGCACCGGGAAGAAGAAGCGGATCGAACTGAGCGTCTCCCAGGTCGCGGGCGCCGGCGCCGCCACGCTCGCCGCCGCGACCGCGGCCTCGTACCTCAACGTGTACGGCACGGTCGTCGGCGCCGCCGTCATGGCCACGCTCAGCACCCTGGTCAGCCCCCTCCTCCAGCACTGGTTCTCCCGCAGCGGCGAACAGGCCAGGCAGCTGGCGGGGAAGGCGGTCGGCCACACCGAGGCCGGACCCGTGGCGCCCGGGGCGCCCGTGGCCCCCTTCCCGGAGGAGATCTCCGAGTCGGGCCTGCTCAGGGAGGTCTCCGAGGCGGGCCCTCCCGACGGAGCGCCCCGCGACTTCGACGCCACCCGCACGATGGCCATGCCCGCACTGGGGGCGACCGACGACGGGACCGCCGCCTTCGGCGGCCCCGGGGACCCCGCGAACCGGGCCGGCGTCCCGGACGGGACCGCCCTGCTGCCCGCGGCGGACACCGGGGGCCGGGGCCGCGGCGGTTCCGGGGAGCGGGAGGGGGGCGGCCTCCGCCCGCGGCGCGGCTGGCGCTCCGTGGTGGTCCCGGCCGCCGCGGTGTTCGCCCTGGTGATGCTCGTGATCCTGCTGTTCGAGCTGTTCACGGGACGGTCGCTGACCGCCTGGACGCAAGGCGGCGAGGAGCCCACCTCGCCCACCCTGTTCGGCGGTTCCAGCTCGGGCGCCCCGGCGCAGGAGGACGACCCCGCGACCGGGGAGACCACCGAGGACGAGCCCTGGACCACCGACCGGGAGCCGGGGACGGGGACGACCGGGACGACGCCCGAGCCGGACGCCCCCGCGACCGAGGAGCCCGAGGACGGCACCGGTGGCGGCGGGACGGGCGGCGACGGCGGCACCGGTGGGACCATCGAGCCCACGGACCCGCCTGTCGAGGAGCAGGAACCCCAGGACCCGGGTACGCAGCAGCCCGGCCCCGGGACCGGCGACGGCGGGGGACAGGGGGGCGGGGCCCCCGCCCCGGCGCCCGCCCCCGCGCCCCCCGCGGGCTGACGGGCCCCGGCACAGGACGACGGCGGCGGCGGGACCCCGCACGGGGCCCCGCCGCCCGTGTGCGGCGACGCGTGCCCCGGGCGGGAGGGGGCCGGGCCCCCGGGCCCGCACCGCGTCCCCGGCGCCTCAGCCGAGGACCCGCTCCAGGTAGTCGTTGCCGAACCGGCGCCCCGGGTCCACGCGGTCGCGCACCGCCAGGGCCTCGCCCAGGCGCGGGTAGACCTTCTCCAGGTAGGACCGGTCGCGCGTGTGCATCTTGCCCCAGTGCGGGCGCCCGCCCACCGACGTGAACACGGCCTCCATGTCGGCGAAGTACGCCTCGTGGGGGGTGCCCTTGTACACGTGCACCGCGACGTACGCCGTGTCGCGCCCGTAGGCGGTCGACAGCCACACGTCGTCGGCCGGCGCGAACCGCACCTCCACCGGGAAGCTCACCCGGTGGTCGCCCCGGTCCACGATCCTGCGGGCCTCGCGCAGCACGTCCACCAGGTGCTCGGCGGGGATCGCGTACTCCATCTCGACGAACCGCACGTCGCGCACGGACGCGAACACCTTGTGCGACGTGTCGGTGTACCTGCGGGCCGACAGCGCCCGCGAGCTGATCCGGTTCACGGCGGGCACGAGCCGGGGGTGGCGCCGGCACACGCGGTTGACCCTCTCGAAGACCGTGTTGGACAGGAAGTCGTCGTCCAGCCACGTCCGGAAGCCGGACAGCGGCCGGGTCGGCCCGGCCGCGGTGTTGTTGCGCTTGGTGTTGGTGTTGCCGGTGTGCGGGAACCAGAAGAACTCGAAGTGCTCGTTGCCCGCACGCAGCTCGGGAAGCCTCTCCAGCACCTCGTCCAACGGCATCGGCTCCTCCCTCGCGTACAGCAGGAAGGCCGGGCGCACCGCCATCGTCAGCGCGGTGACCACGCCGAACGCGCCCAGCCCCACCCGGGCGGAGTGGAACAGCCCGGGGTCGCGGTCCGGGGAGCACTCGACCACGGAGCCGTCGGCGAGCACCATCTCCAGCCCGACCACCTGGGAGGCCAGGCCGCCCGAGTCCCGGCCGGTCCCGTGGGTGCCGGTCTGCACCGCTCCGGCCATGGTCTGCACGGCGATGTCGCCCATGTTGGCCAGGGCGACGCCGTGCTCGGCCAGCACGTCGTTGAAGTCGCACAGGGGAAGGCCCGCCTCGACCGTGGCGGTGCCCGCCTCCGGGTCGACCGAGCGCACCGCGGCCAACGAGGTGGGGGAGAGGAGGAGGCCGTCGGTGACCGCCACGTCGGTGAAGGAGTGGCCCGAACCGACCATGCGGACCCTCAGGCCCTCGTCGGCGGCCGAGAGGACCGCGGCGGCCACCGCCGCGGTATCCCCGGGAGCCGCCGTGCGCCTCGGGCGCGCCTGGTAGGTGTCCGCCCATGTGTGCCACGACACATCTGTCATGCGGCGACATTACCCACCGGTCACGTCTGCCGCCAGGGGGGTCCTCCGCCGGGTGCTCCACCCGCCGGGGGAGGGGAGGCCAAGACCACAGGGCGCTGATCCGGGGGGTCGCGCGAGGAGGTCCCGGAGAGCTGGTTTCATAAGGTCCATGAGGCCTTACGACGCGTTTCTGCTGATCTCCTTCGGTGGCCCGGAGGGCGAGGACGAGGTCATCCCCTTCCTGGAGAACGTCACCCGCGGACGCAACATCCCCCGCGAGCGGCTGGCCGAGGTCGGAGAGCACTACTTCCTGTTCGGGGGCGTGAGCCCGATCAACCAGCAGTGCCGGGACCTGATCGCCGCGATCACCGACGACTTCTCCGCCAACGGGATCGACCTGCCCGTCTACTGGGGCAACCGGTTCTGGGCGCCGATGCTCACCGACACCCTCGCCGCGATGCGCGACGACGGCGTGCGCCGGGTGCTGGCCCTGCCCACCTCCGCGTACTGCAACTGGTCGAGCCGCACGGCCTACGAGGAGGACATCGCCCGCGCCCGCGCCGCACTGGGGGAGGACGCCCCCGAGGTCGACCTGATCCGTCCCTTCTACGACCACCCCGGGTTCGTCGAGCCGCTGGTGGAGCACACCCTCGCGTCCCTGGACGCCCTCCCCGAGGACCAGCGCCGGGGCGCCCGCCTGCTCTTCTCCGCGCACTCCATCCCCATGGCGATGGCGCAGGAGAGCGGAGGTCCGGGGCAGGGGTTCGGCCCCGCGGGCGCCTACGGGGCGCAGCTCGCCGAGGTGGCCCGCCTGGTGGTGGACCGCCTCGACCGCGAGTACCCGTTCGAGGTCGTCTACCAGAGCCGCAGCGGCCCTCCGAGCCAGCCCTGGCTGGAGCCGGACGTCAACGACCGCATGGAGGAGCTCGCCGCCGAGGGCGTGCCCGCCGTGGTCGTCGTCCCGCACGGGTTCGTCTCCGACCACATGGAGGTCAAGTTCGACCTCGACGTCGAGGCGCGCGAGACCGCGCAGAAGCTGGGCATCGGCTACGAGCGCGCGCTCAGCCCGGGCACGCACCCCGCGTTCGTCTCCATGGTGACCGACCTGGTCCGCGAGTACACCGGCGGGAAGGAACCCCGGAAGCTGGGCGCCCTCCCGCGCTGCGCCGGCTGCGACTGCTGAACCGCTCCGCGCCGGGACGGGGCGGAGCGCCGGGCCTCCGCCCCCGGACGGCCCGCGGGGCCGGGGCCCCGGCCCGCCCCGCGACGGACCTCCCGGGCGTCGGCCGCGGGTCCCGGACGCGGCCGGGCGGTCCCCTCGCGGACCCGCCCCCGACGCGGTCCGGAGCGGGGTCCGCCGCGCGGTCGCGCCGGACGGGGGAGCGCGGCCGGGGGCGCGCCGGTAGGTTGGGTAAACGCTGCTGACACCGCCCCTCTCCCGAGTCGACGGCGCCAGTGGCCGCCCAGGACCCGCCCGATAGGGTCTCACCGGATCACGAGTCGACGTTCAGGAGTATGTGTCTTGGTTCGTTCCTGGTATGAGCTGCCGGAGTACGTCCGACTTCGCCGCGTCAACGGCCTGCGCCTCTCGCCGGACGGAACCCGTCTGGTCGCACCCGTCAGCGGCATCGCCCCCGACGCCAAGTCCTTCCGCAGCGCCCTGTGGGAGATCGACGTCAACCCCGAGGCCGAGGGCGGGAGCGCTCCCCGACGCCTCACCCGCTCCGCCGAGGGCGAGAGCGGCGTCGGCTTCCTGCCCGACGGCTCGGTGCTCTTCACCACCGGCAGACCCGACCCCGAGGCCGGGCCCGGGGACAAGGCGGCCTCCGCCCTGTGGCTCCTGCCCGCCGGGGGCGGCGAGGCCCGCCAGGTCGCCTCCCGGCCCGGCGGCGTCGGCTCCTTCACCGTCGCCCGCGACTCCGGCCTGGTCGCCTTCACCTCCGACGTCCTCCCGCGCAGCGAGGACGAGGAGGGGGACAGGGAGGCCCGCAAGGCCCGCGAGGAGGCCGGCGTCAGCGCCATCCTGCACGAGGCGCTCCCCGTCCGCCACTGGGACAGCGACGTCGGCCCCGACCACCCCCGCTACTTCGTCGCCGAGCCGCCGGCCGACGACGACGCCCGGCTCGGCGAGCCCCGCGACCTCACCCCGGACGCGGGTATGGCGCTCCTGGGCGCGGGCGGCTCCCTCACGCCCGACGGCGCGGTCCTCGTCACCGAGTGGCGGGTCCCCGCCGCCGGGGGCGCCCACCGCACCGAGGTCGTCGCCGTCGACACCGCCACCGGCGAGCGGCGCACGATCGCCACCGACCCCGAGTTCGACTTCGGCCGCCCGCAGGTCTCCCCGGACGGGCGCAGCGTCCTCCTCGTCCGCAGCCACGAGGGCGAGTACGACGGCGAGCCGCGCGACGAGACCGCGTGGCTGGTCGACCTGGCGACCGGCGAGGGCCGCGACCTGCTCCCCGGACACGAGATGTGGCCGCGCGAGCTCGCCTGGTCCGCCGACTCCGGCGCCGTGTTCGTCGTCGCCGACGAGAACGGCCGCCGCCCGGTCTTCCGCGTCGACACGGCCACCGGCGCGCTCACCCGGATCACCGGCGACCACGGCGCCTACAGCGGCCTCAACCCCTCCCCCGACGGCCGGTACGTGTACGCGCTGCGCGACGCCTGGGACGCCCCGCCGGCCCCCGTGCGCCTGTCCTCGGACACCGGGGACGGGGAGCCCGCGTACCTGCGCACGCCCGGCTCCGCGCTGACGATGCCCGGCACCCTGACCGAGGTCGAGGCCACGGCGGACGACGGCACCCGGATCCGGTCCTGGCTCGTCCTGCCGGAGGAGGCGTCCGCGGAGTCGCCCGCACCGCTCATGCTGTGGGTGCACGGCGGCCCGTACATGAGCTTCAACGGCTGGTCCTGGCGCTGGAACCCGTGGCTGTTCGCCGCCCGCGGCTACGCGGTCCTGCTGCCCGACCCGGCGCTGTCCACCGGCTACGGGCAGCACATGCTCCGCCGGGCCTGGGGCAAGTGGGGACCGCGCACGTACGCCGACGTCATGTCCGCCACGGACGCCGCGGTGGCCCGCGACGACATCGACGCCGAGCGCACCGCCATGATGGGCGGCTCCTTCGGCGGCTACATGGCCAACTGGATCGCCGGGCACACCGACAGGTTCAAGGCGATCGTCTCGCACGCCTCCCTCTGGGGCCTGGACGGCTTCAACGGCACCACCGACTACCCGCCGGTGTGGGAGCGGGAGTTCGGCACCCCGCTGGCGCGGCCGGAGCGCTACACCCTGAACTCGCCGCACCTGCACGCGGCGGACATCCGCACGCCGATGCTCGTCATCCACGGCGACAAGGACTACCGGGTGCCCATCTCCGAGGGGCTGCGCCTGTGGCGCGACCTGCTGCTGCACGAGGTGGACGCCAAGTTCCTGTACTTCCCGGACGAGAACCACTGGATCCTCACGCCGGGGAACGCCCAGATCTGGTACAAGACCGTCTTCGCCTTCCTCGACCACCACGTCCACGGCAAGGAGTGGGCCAGGCCCGACCTGCTGTAGGCGGGTCCTCCCCGCCCCTGCCGGTCCTCCTCCCACCGCACCGCTCCGCCCCCGGGAACCCTCCGGGGGCGGAGCGGGAGGCCGTCAGACGACCGTCGCGAGGAGCGCGGCCCACTCGCGGTTGGGGAACTCCAGGTACCCCCTGTCCCGGTTCCGTGTGTCGCGTACGGCCGCGGTCGCGCCCTCGGACACCTCGACGCAGTTCGTGGCGCCCTGGCTGTGACCGGCCTTGTGCCATGTCCGCGGGGTCTGCTGCTGGTGATGCATGAGGCTGCCTCTTTCTCCTCGGAGTGTCCAGAGGTCCGGAGGAAGGGCGCCCGCGGACTTCCGGAGGGTCGGTCCACGCCGCCGGACGGGTCCGGAGCGGTTCCGGACGCCCGCCGTGCGGCGAGGGGGCGCGGACCGGGCCCGCGCCGGCTTCGTCGCCGTGCGTCCGTGACCGTTCACGGCCCGCTCGCGGTGCGCCCGGGAGGGCGGTGCCGGGGCCGGGCACCGGGTGGGTTCCTCCCGCGTTCGCTCTCACGCCTCCCCGGAACGGACAGTGCCCGATCCGGGCGGGGTGATGCGCTCCGAGGACGGAACGCGGCCGGGCGCGCCGCACGGTACGCGGTACCGGGCGCTCCGCGCCGGCCGCCGGCCCCGGGGAAGGGCCGTCCCCCCGGGGCCCCGCCGCAGCGGTCCCGCCGATCCGAGCCGCCGCCCCGGCCGACGGGCATAGGGTGCGGTTGCGGGGCCTTCAGGGGCGTCGGTAGCGCTCCCGGCCCCGCGCACCAGCATGCGTACCGGGCACCCGGCGGCCCCGCGTCCGGGCGGGGCCGGCACGGGGCCATGCCACGACGGGGAGAACCACCAGTGAGTACCACCCACGCCGCACCCGACCGCGAGAGCCTGCGCGACCTCGCCGTGAGAGTGGCGGCGGAGGCGGGCGACCTCGCCGCCGGGGGCCAGGCGGGCATCACCGTGCTCGACACCAAGTCCAGCCCCACCGACGTCGTCACCAGGATGGACCGCGCCACCGAGGACCTCATCCGGGCGCGCCTGCTCGCCGCCCGCCCGGACGACGCCGTCCTGGGGGAGGAGGGCGGCGGCGAGGAGGGCACCAGCGGGGTGCGCTGGATCGTCGACCCCATCGACGGCACCGTCAACTACCTGTACGGAAGCCCCGACTGGGGCGTGGCCGTGGCCGCCGAGGTCGACGGCGTGGTGGTCGCCTCCGCGGTCAACGTGCCCGCGCGGGGGGAGATGTTCGAGGCGGTCCTGGGCGGCGGCTCCCGCCGCAACGGCGAGCCCCTCCAGGCCCCGCCCGCGGTCCCCCTGGAGCTCGCGCTGGTCGCCACCGGTTTCGGCTACTTCGCCGAGCGGCGTATCCAGCAGGCAAAGGTCCTCCTGGAGGTCGTCCCGCACATCCGCGACATCCGGCGCGGAGGCTCGGCCGCTGTGGACCTGACCGGCCTCGCCACCGGTCGCTGCAACGCCTACTACGAGCGAGGGCTCCACGCCTGGGACTGGTCCGCGCCGGGCCTGGTGGCCAGCGAGGCGGGGATCCGCGTGGGCGGCCCGGGGGGCGGGCCGCCCGGCAACGACCTCGTCATCGCCGGGCGCCCGGAGCTCTACGACGCCCTCGACGCGCTCCTGGCGCCGCTGGGCGCCGACACCGACGGCTGACCCCGGGCACGCGAAGGGCGCGGTGGGAGCTCCTCGTCCCACCGCGCCGCGACGCCGTCATCCGCCCCGGGCGTCCTAGGCGCGGGTGTCGAGGCCGTTGCGGGCCGCGATGCGGTGCAGGTCCTCCAGTTCCGACGCATGCGTGTCGGCGAGGAAGTCGTCTCCGGCGGCCTGCGCGGCCTTGAAGGAACTGTTGGTCTCGTTGATGCGAACCGTGATCTCCGCGAGGAACTCGCCCATTGCACCTCTTCCAGGGGTAGGCACCGGGGCACGCTGGTGCGCCGGTGCGGATCCGTTCGCGCACGCCGGGGGGCGTCCGCACGATCGAAGTGGTCACGACCCTGTGACACGCGTACGCGTCGCGGTCCGGCCCTCGGGCCGGTGTCCGCGCGCATCCCTTACGTGTACCGCACTGCGATCCAGGTCAAACCCCCGCCCCCCGCACGTGATCCTTCCGTGACCCGTCCCCGGGCGGGGGCGTGCTGCCGGGACGGGTGGGGGCCCGGCCGAGGGGGACGCGGAGCCGGCACTGCCCCGCGTCCGCCCGGCCCCCGGTCAAGTCCGGATCAAGGGTGTCCCACGACACATTTCCCTCCGGGGTCTTGTGCTTACTCGTTCCTTATTCTTCATCTGACACATTCGAGATGTGCGGGGTTGGGTCGCTGCCGACGGTTGGGGGATTCGTCGGCGGCGGCTCCCCGTGCGCCAAGGGGAGTTGTGAAGCTCCCGGCCCAGCGCCCGTGGTCACACGGGGGTGAGGTGGGCGGCCGGTTCGCGAAACCGCCGCGACGGGTTTACCGTCTCCTTACCCCGGCTGTGAAAGAACGGATGACGCGGCCGGGACCAAGAACGCCGCTGCCGGTGTGTTGGGGGATGCGCCGGCAGCGGCCCCTTTTCTTCCAGGTACCAACGCTTCAGAGGAACAACGTGCGCGTACTCGTGGTCGAAGACGAACGAGTCCTGGCCGACGCCGTCGCGGTCGGGCTGCGCCGCGAGGCCATGGCCGTCGACGTGGTCTACGACGGCGACACCGCCCTGGAGCACACGGCCGTCAACGACTACGACGTGGTCGTCCTGGACCGGGACCTCCCGGGCACCCACGGGGACGACGTCGCCCGCACCCTGGTCAACGAGAGCTACAACGGCCGCATCCTGATGCTCACCGCCTCCGGCGGCGTCCAGGACAAGGTCGAGGGCCTCACCATCGGGGCCGACGACTACCTGGCCAAGCCCTTCGCCTTCGCGGAGCTCATCGCCCGCGTGCGCGCGCTCAGCCGCCGCTCCGCGCCGCCGCTCCCGCCGGTCCTGGAGCGCCACGGCATCACCCTCGACCCGGCCAACCACCGCGTGTACCGCGACGACCGGGAGATCCCCCTCACGCCCAAGGAGTTCGCCGTCCTCCAGGTGCTCATGCGCGCCCAGGGGACCGTGGTCAGCGCCGAGGGGCTGCTGGAGAAGGCCTGGGACGAGAACGCCGACCCCTTCACGAACGTCGTCCGCGTCACCGTCATGACGCTGCGCAAGAAGCTCGGCGACCCGCCCGTCATCCAGACAGTGCCCGGTGCGGGGTACCGGTTGTGAGACCGGGGGAGCGTCCCGAGCCCGGGCAGGTGGAACCCACCGGCCCCGGCGACACCGGGACGTGGCGCCGACTGCACTCCACCTCTCCCCGGGGCGGGGCCGCTGAGCGCTCCACGGCCTCCGAGCGGGTCCACCACTTCACCGACAACATCAGCCTGCGCGCGCGGCTCACCCTCATCTACGGGATGCTGTTCTTCGCCGCGGGCTCCGTGCTCGTCCTGGTCAACTACCTGGTCGTGGCGGTCCTGCTCAACGCGCTCCTGGCGGAGGAGTCCGCCTCGGAGCTGCTCGCCCACAGCTACCTCATCGAGGAGGTCCTCACCCACGTCACGCGGTTCTCACTGCTGGCGCTGTTCCTGGTGGGGCTCCTCGCGGTGGCCCTGGGGTACGCGGTGGCGGGGCGGGCCCTGTCGCCGCTGCAGAAGATCACCCGCATCGCGCGCCGGCTGTCGGAGCGGTCCCTGCACGAGCGGATCGCCCTGTCCGGCCCCGACGACGAGATCCGCGAGCTGGCGGACACCTTCGACGGGATGCTGGAGCGCCTGGACCGGGCCTTCGACGGGCAGCGGCGCTTCGTCGCCAACGCCTCCCACGAGCTGCGCACGCCCCTGGCGATCAACCGCACCCTCCTGGAGGTGGCGCTCAGCGCGCCGGACGTCTCGTCCGACCTGAAGAGCGTGGGGCAGACCCTCCTGGAGACCAACGCCCGCCACGAACGGCTCATCGACGGCCTGCTCTTCCTCGCCAAGAGCGACAGGGAGCTGGAGGTCCGGGCCAGGGTCGACCTCGGAGAGGTCGCCGGGACGGTGCTGAGCCAGCTCGACGGCGACCTGTCCGGTTCCGGCCTGTCACTGCGCCAGGACCTGCGTCCCGCCCCGGTGGTGGGCGACCCCGTCCTGCTGGAGCGGCTCGTCGGCAACCTGGTGGAGAACGCCCTCAAGTACAACGTCCCCGAGGGCGAGATCACCGTCCGCAGCGGCATGTACGAGGGGATGCCCGCCGTCCAGGTGGAGAACTCCGGCAAGGTGATCCCCGCCTACGAGATCGAGGGGCTGTTCGAGCCGTTCCGCCGGGGCTCCGGCGACCGGGTCGGCTCCAGCCGCAGCGCCGGGCTGGGCCTGTCCATCGTCCGCTCCGTGGTGCGCGCCCACGAGGGGGTGGTGACCGCCTGGCCCCGGGCGGGCGGCGGCCTGGTCGTCACCGTGTGCCTCCCCGTGTCCTCCGGGGACCCGGGCGACCGGCGCTGACCCGGGCCCGCGGTCGGCCGAACCCCCGTGGCCCGGCTCCTCCGGGCCCGCCACGGACGCCGTGCGCCGGCGCGGAGAGGTCCCCGGCGGGGCCGGGGGCCGGGACCGAGCTGCGTTCGGCCGGACTTCGTGGTATCTATACGTGTCCGAAGACACGCCCACCCGTGTCACGAGCGTCGCGCTCGGGTGGGTATGCTTCCCCGGGCGTGGACACGGAGGGAATCCCTCCTGACGTGGGCATGTCTTGGCTTTCGCCCGCCCCTGGGGGAGTGTTTTGCGCTTTGTCCGGAATGGGCGGAAGCGGATTTTCCTGGTCTACGAGGCGCTCGACGTTGGGTAGTACACAGGGAGCCGATCCTTGGCGCAGCCGCCACACATGGCCGCCATCGGTCACGATCCCGTGAAATTACTGCTCACCTGTGGACAGTGGCCCGGGAGGGGACACGGTTCACCGACATCGGGAAAACTCATCGGCAGATCCGGGCACAACGAAGGTCTCTCAAGCGTTACACCCGCGCGACGAGGCACTGAACGAGGGGGATGGAGTTAGCAGAGATGGCCACCGACTACGACAGCCCGCGCAAGACTGACGAGGACATCAACGAGGACAGCCTCCAGGAGCTGCAGGCGCGGCGCGTGGACAAGGGCACCGGCACGATCGACGTCGACCCCGACGAGGTCGCGGAGGGCATGGAACTGCCCGGTGCCGACCTGTCGGGCGAGGAACTCGCGGTGCGCGTGCTCCCGCGCCAGGCCGACGAGTTCACCTGCTCGCGCTGCTTCCTTGTGCACCACCGCAGCCAGCTCGCCGAACAGCGCGCCGGTCAGCTGGTCTGCAAGGAGTGCACCTGAGCGGACGGGACGGACGCTGAACCGCCCCGCTCCGTGCGACCTCCGGTCCGTCGGGAGCGGACCCCGCCGCGACTCGACGCGTCCCTGACCGGGGGCGCGTCGCGCGTACCGCCCGGACGTTCCCCGCCCGTCCGGACGCGAGGGGCCGGGGGGACGACGGCGGACGGCCGACCACACACCTGGGTGGTGCGGTCGGCCGCCCGCCGCCGTCACGGGGCGCCGGGCGCCCGGGCCTCAGGGCTCCAGCTCCTTGGGGCCGGCGCCGACCAGCTTCGCCCTGGCGGCCCGTACGGCCAGCACCCGGGCCACCTCCACGCCCACGCCGGCCATCACGGCCCAGCTGAGGGCACGGCCGAGGCTGACGTCGGGGGACTCCAGGTCCGTGGGCGGTTCCTCGCCGGTCACGCGGGTCCAGGCGAAGTTCAGGGCCTTGCGCATCACGAACTCCGCCGCGATCCCGGCCGCGAACCCGGCGAGAGCGGGACCGACGTCACCGCCGTCCTTCTTAGCCATGTGAATCGTCCACCGTTTCCGTTGGGTGTACGAGGGGGTGCGACGGGCGCACCGCCCTCCTGTGCGTACGGGGAGATCCTTTCATGCCGACCTCCTGCGGACAGGATACCCCGGGGGGGTGTTTTTGCCCCTCTGTGACGCCCGGAAACCCGGAGCGATCACGGTCGGCGGAGCACTACCATTGCCCCATGACCAACCGCTCTCATTCCTTCCGCATGCCCGACAAGCCTTCGCTGGACGGTATCGAGGCGAAGTGGGTCGACGTATGGGATGAGTCCGGCGTCTACCACTTCGACCGCACCCGCAGCCGCGAGGACGTCTACTCCATCGACACCCCGCCGCCCACGGTCTCGGGGTCGCTGCACATCGGCCACGTGTTCTCTTACACGCACACCGACACCGTCGCGCGCTTCCAGCGGATGAACGGCAAGGCCGTCTTCTACCCGATGGGCTGGGACGACAACGGCCTGCCCACCGAGCGCCGCGTCCAGAACTACTACGGAGTCCGCTGCGACCCGTCGGTCCCCTACGACCCGGAGTTCGAGCCGCCGGCCAAGCCCGACCCCAAGCGGCAGATCCCCGTCTCCCGGCGCAACTTCATCGAGCTGTGCGACACGCTCACCGCCGAGGACGAGAAGGTCTTCGAGTCCATCTGGCGCCGGCTCGGGCTGAGCGTCGACTGGCGCCACACCTACGCCACCATCGACGACAACTCGCGCGCCGCCGCCCAGCGCGCCTTCCTGCGCAACCTGGCCCGGGGCGAGGCCTACATGTCCGAGGCGCCCACCCTGTGGGACGTCACCTTCCGGACCGCCGTCGCCCAGGCCGAGCTGGAGGACCGCGAGCGCCCCAGCGCCTACCACGAGGTCGCCTTCCACAGGCCCGACGGCACAGCGGTCCACATCGAGACCACCCGCCCCGAGCTCCTGGCCGCCTGCGTCGCCCTGGTCGCCCACCCCGACGACGAGCGCTACCAGGACCTGTTCGGCACCACCGTGCGCACGCCGGTCTTCGGCGTGGAGGTCCCGGTCCGGGCGCACCGCCTCGCCGACCCCGAGAAGGGGTCCGGCATCGCGATGATCTGCACCTTCGGCGACACCACCGACGTCACCTGGTGGCGCGAGCTCCAGCTGGAGACCCGCCCCGTCATCGGCTGGGACGGCCGCTTCATCGCCGACCCGCCCCGGGGACTGGAGTCCGGCGCCGCCCGCGAGGCCTACGACGCGCTCGTCGGCGCCACCGTCCACACGGCCCGCGAGCGCACCGTCGAGATGCTCCGCGCGAGCGGCGACCTGATCGGCGAGCCCAAGCCCATCACCCACCCGGTGAAGTTCTACGAGAAGGGCGACAAGCCCCTCGAGATCGTCACCACCCGCCAGTGGTACATCCGCAACGGCGGCCGGGACGAGGACCTGCGCGAGCAGCTGATCGCGCGCGGGCGCGAACTCACCTGGCACCCCGAGCACATGCGCGCCCGCTACGAGAACTGGGTCGGCGGCCTCAACGGCGACTGGCTGGTCAGCCGCCAGCGCTTCTTCGGCGTCCCCTTCCCCGTCTGGTATCCGCTGGACGCCGACGGCAACCCGCGCTACGACGAGCCGATCCTCCCCTCGGAGGACCAGCTCCCGGTCGACCCCAGCTCCGAGGTCCCCGCGGGCTACACCGAGGACCGGCGCGGCCTTCCCGGCGGCTTCATGGGCGACCCCGACGTCATGGACACCTGGGCCACCTCCTCGCTGTCCCCCCAGATCGCCTCCGGGTGGGAACGCGACCAGGACCTGTTCGAGCGCGTCTTCCCGATGGACTACCGCCCGCAGGGCCAGGACATCATCCGCACCTGGCTGTTCGCCACGGTGGTCCGCGCCAACTTCGAGAACGGCACCCTGCCCTGGAGCACCGCCGGCATCTCCGGCTGGATCCTGGACCCGGACCGCAAGAAGATGTCCAAGTCCAAGGGCAACGTCGTCACCCCGCTGGCGCTGCTGGAGAAGTACAGCTCCGACGCGGTCCGGTACTGGGCGGCGAGCGGCCGCCTGGGCACCGACACCGCCATGGACGAGGGCCAGATGAAGGTCGGCCGACGGCTGTCCATCAAGATCCTCAACGCCAGCAAGTTCGTCATGTCCGTCGCGGGCGAGGGCGCCACGGCCGACCCCGACCAGGTCACCGAGCCGCTGGACCGCGCGATGCTGGCCGCGCTCGCCGACGTCGTGGAGGACGCCACCGCCGCGTTCGCCGCCTACGACCACACACGGGCCCTGGAGCGCACCGAGCGCTTCTTCTGGGACTTCTGCGACGACTACCTGGAGCTCGTCAAGACCCGCGCCTACGACACCTCGTCCGCCGAGGGGGCCTCCGCGCGCGCCGCGCTCCTCGTCGCGCTGGGCGCCCTGCACAAGCTGTTCGCGCCCTTCGTCCCCTTCGTCGCCGAAGAGGTCTGGAGCTGGTGGCAGGAGGGATCGGTGCACTCCCAGACGTGGCCGGACGCCGCCTCCTACCGCGCCGCGGCCGCCGACGGCGACCCGGTGGTCCTCGCCGCCACGGCCGAGGTCCTGCGCGCCATCCGCAAGGCCAAGTCCGAGGCCAAGCTGTCGATGCGCGCCGAGGTCGAGCACGTGCGGGTCTCCGGCAAGCGGGTCGGGGCCGCTCGCGCGGCCACCGGTGACATCGCCGCCGCGGGCCGCGCGGCCGGGATCGACTTCCAGGACACCGACGACACCGACCTCACCGTCGAGGTGACGCTCCCCGAGGCCGCCGGGGAGTAGGACCGCGGCCGCGGGGAGCGTTCCCGGCGGCCGGGAGCACAGCCGCCAGGGCGCACGGGGCGGGACCGGGGATCCGGTCCCGCCCCGCCGTCGCGCCCGGATCCCCGGCGCGAACCGGCGGCGCCGGACACCGGGGCAGAGCCCGGAGGGCGATAGGCTCGACCGATGTGAGTACCACAGCCCCGGAAGGCGGCCGGATCCCGATCACGGTCCACCGCCTGGACCCCGGCCTCCCCCTGCCCGCGTACGCGCATCCCGGCGACGGAGGGGCCGACCTGCACACCGCGGTCGACCTCGTCCTCGCCCCCGGCGAACGCGCGACCGTTCCCACCGGCCTGGCGATCGCCCTCCCGGACGGGTACGCGGCCTTCGTGCACCCGCGCTCCGGTCTCGCTGCGCGCAGCGGCGTCACCATGGTCAACGCGCCGGGCACCATCGACGCCGGATACCGCGGTGAGATCAAGGTGATCCTGCTCAACACGGACAGGGAGACCCCCGTGAAGCTGACCCGGGGCGACCGGATCGCGCAGCTGGTCGTCCAGCGGGTGGAGCACGCGGTGTTCGTCGAGGCCGACTCCCTTCCGGAGTCGGACCGGGGGACGGGCGGTTTCGGTTCGACGGGGGGCCACGCCGCGCAGCGGTGACGGCTCCCACCAACCCCGGTGCGATCCCGGGACCAACGGAATCGGAGAGGTGAAGGCGTGTTTGGACGCCGCCGCAAGAAGCGGGACAATGAGACCGGCAGAACGGGATCGGAGGCCGGCCCCACCACGGGCGGGGCCGCCGGCGACGTCTCCTTCGGCAACGAGGTCGAGCCTGAGGCGTCCCGGGGCCAGCCCGTCAAGGACGCGGACCGCTACCGCACCACCGGTCCGTGGGACTCCACCGAGGACGCGCCCGAGGCCGGACGCATGGACCTGGGCAGCATCCGGCTGCCGATGGAGCAGGGCACCGAGATCCAGGTGAACGTCGCCCAGGACAGCGCGGGCAAGCAGAAGATCATCGGGGTGACCCTGGTACGCGGCAAGAGCGCGCTCCAGGTGCAGCCCTTCGCCGCCCCCAAGTCCTCCGGGCTGTGGGACGAGATGCGCGAGGAGCTGCGCGAGCAGGTCGTCAAGCAAGGCGGGAAGGTCGAGGACCACGAGGGCACCTTCGGCCCCGAGCTCAAGGCGCTCGTCCCCGTCAAGGGACGCACGACCGAGGACGGCAAGCAGCTCGCCCAGCGCGTGCGCTTCATCGGCGTGGACGGCCCGCGCTGGGTGCTGCGCGGCGTGATCCGCGGCGAGGGGGCCTCCAAGCCCGAGGTGATGGCGGAGATCGAACAGCTCTTCGCGGGCATCGTCGTGGTGCGCGGCGACCAGCCGGTGCCGCCGAACGAGCTGCTCCAGATCACCGTGCCCAAGCAGATCCAGGAGCAGATGGCGCAGGCGGCCAAGACGCGCGCCGCCCAGCAGACCGCCCAGCACGGCAACGCCGGGCGCTCGCCCAACGGCGCCGCGCCGAACGGTTCCGGGCCCGCCGCGTCCGGCGGCGCCCCGAGCGGTTCCGGCGACTCCTGAGCCCGGCCACGTGGAGAGGTGCCGGGGGCGCCGCCCTTCCGTAGTCTGTGCCCCATGACAGAGACGACGGAGAAGAGCGCTCCCCGGCCGCTCCCCGAGGACTGGGACCGGGTCCTCGCGGTGGTCGCCCACCCCGACGACCTGGAGTTCGGCAGTTCGTCCGCGCTCGCCCGCTGGACCGGCCAGGGCAAGGACGTCGTGGAGCTCCTGGTGACCAAGGGCGAGGCGGGCATCGACGGCCTCGCCCCCGAGGAGTGCGCGCCGGTGCGCATGGCGGAGCAGCGCGCCTCCGCCGCCGCGGTGGGGGCCGCCACGGTCGAGTTCCTGGACTTCCCCGACGGCACCCTGGAGTACGGGCTGCCCCTGAGGCGGGCCCTCGCGGCGGCGATCCGGCGCCACCGTCCGGAGGCGGTCGTCTCCATCAACTTCCGCGAGCAGTTCGCGGGAGGCGGGGGCTTCAACCACGCCGACCACCGGGTCCTCGGCCCGGCCCTGCTGGACGCGGTCCGCGACGCCGCCAACCGGTGGGTGTTCCCCGACCTGGCGCAGGAGGGTCTCACCCCCTGGTCGGGTGTGCGCTTCGTGGCCTTCGGCGCGTCGCCGCGGGCCGCGCACTACGTGGAGCTGAGCGAGGCCGACCTGACCGCCGGGGTGGCTTCCCTGGACGCGCACGCCGTCTACCTGGCCGCCCTCGACGGGTTCGACCAGAGGTCGTTCCTGCCCGAGGCCGCCGCCCGGGCCGGGGCGTGGGCGGGGGTGCCGCTGGCCACGGCCTTCGAGGTGTTCGAGGTCTAGGCGTACCGACCGCGGAGGCCGGTGACACCCACCCCGGCCTGACGCAAGCGAAGAGGGCCTCCGGTACCGGTGCGGACGGCGGCGTCCGCCACCGGACCGGAAGGCCCCGACGCCCCGCACCGCCCACGCCGCCCCGCCCCCGCCCCCGCACCCGCCGGACGCCTCGCGTCGGCCCGCTGCACCGTCGGCCGGGGCCGCGGCCCCCGCGCCGCGCCGTCCGCGCCCCTGCGGCCGGTCCCGGTACGCGGACGCGCCCCGGGCGCCCGACCGGGGCCGACACGGCGCTCCCCGAACCGGCCCCGCCCGCGGCGCGGCGGAAGCCACCGGTAGAAAGGGTTGAGCGTGTCCGCCGGACACGCACCGCCCGGCCTCCCGGGCGCCGGACGGAAACGAGGGACCGGACATGACCGAGGACGCACGGGGCGGGCGTCGGCGGCGACGCCGCCGGTGGGGGGTGGCCGCGGGGCTCATGGTCGTGCTCCTGGCCGCCTGTGCCGCCTTCCTGGGGTGGGCCCTCACCCCGTACCGGGCCGATCCCGTGCCGCTGGCCGAGGCGGTCGAGAACCCCGCCGTGCAGGTGCGCAACACCGGGGACGCGGTGGTCGTCGCGCCGGCCCGGGACGGCACGGGCACCGGCGTCGTGTTCTACCCCGGCGCCAGGGTCGAGGCGGAGGCCTACGTCGCCTCGTGGGCCCCGGTGGTCGCCGACACGGGCGCCACCGTCGTCATCCCCCGGATGCGCCTCAACATGGCCGTGTTCGACGTGAACCGGGCCGACTCCGCGGTGTCGGCCGTCCCGGACGTGGACACCTGGTACGTGGGCGGCCACTCCCTGGGCGGGGCGATGGCCGCGTCCTACGCGGGCGGCGACCCCGCGCCCGGGGTGGAGGGGCTGATCCTGTGGGCGTCCTACGCCACCGAGTCGGCGGGGCTGGCCGACCGCGACGACCTGAGGGTCCTGGCCGTCGCGGGCGGAAGGGACGCCCTCACGAGCCCGGAGGAGTTCGAGGAGAACGTCCGCCACCTGCCCGGTTCCGCGGAAACGGTGTCGGTGGAGGGGATGAACCACGCCCAGTTCGGCTCCTACGGCCCCCAGGACGGGGACGGCGAGGCCGCGCTGTCGGACGGGCGGGCACGCGCGGAGCTGGCCGGGGTCACCGGCGCGTTCCTGGCGCCCGACGCGGCCCCGGAGGCCTGACACGGGGCCGCCCGGCCCCTGCCCGGCCCCCGCCCGGCCCCCGCACGGCGGGCGCCGCGGGCCGGTGCTCCACGCCGTGTCCCGCCGACGGGCCCCGGGGAGGGCAGGCGCGGTCCTCCCCGGGGCCGGTCCGCCGAGCGGACCTCAGGAGCCGGGACCCGGGTCCACCGGGTCCGCGATCCGTCCCAGGAACAGGATCGACCCGCCCCGGCGCAGCACGAACACGAACGGCCGGTCGACGGTGAACCTGACCGGCCGCAGGGGAGCGGCCGCCGCGCGGAGCATCATCACGGCGGTGGCCGCGGCGCCCTCGGCGCCCTTCTCGTCCACCTTCAGCACCGACTGGTGGAGGATCTCGTCCACCCGGAGCGGCTCCTCGCTGATCCCGTCGAAACGCGCCTCGTCCGTGACCATGTGACGCACCCCCACGGACGCGAGGGGCTCCAACAGGGAGGTGTCGGTCTCCACGGTGAACCGGGGCAGGGCGAGGTCGACCTGCTGGGACGAGCGGACCCGGTAGAGCTCCGACAGGGCGGACGCCGTCAGCGGGGGAGGGGACCCGGCGTCCCCGTCGTGGAGCAGCACGTCCAGGGTGAGGCCGTGGCCGCCCTCCAGGCCGACCATGCTCCACCCCTGCGCCCGAGCGTGGGGCAGTCGCGCCGACCGGTGCATGGTGGGGACCTTCCGCCTCCCGCCCGGTGCGTGGAACGGCCGGTCCCGGGTCAGGCCCGCCTCGAACGGGTCGGACCAGACGACCTTCACCCACAGGGCGTTGACCAGCAGCAGGCGGACGTCGGGGGAGATGCTGCCCGCCGGGAGGAGCTCGTCGATCAGCCCCCGGGTCACGTCGGACACCTTGCCGTTGACCCTGGCGCGCACGCCCTCGGAGTCGTTCTCGAAGTCGGCGCCCTCCACCTCCGCGCCGGGACGCGCGCGCACGCGTGCGGCGAACTCCGCCCGCACCGGGAGGTCGGCGGGCACGTACAGCCCGTTCAGCGCGGCCAGGTCCGGCCCGTCGCCGGAGGCCACCGCGGCGTCCAGGGCGTCCAGCAGGCCCTCGGTGTCGTCGCCGAGGAGGGCCGCCAGCTCTGCCAGGGTGCGGTCGGCGGCCCCGCTCGCGAGCAGCGCCAGCACGGTCCCCACCGAGTGCGGTGACCATACGTGCGAGGCGCCGGGGCGGACCAGCGCGCGGTCCAGGGCGACGGCGAACTCCAGGTGGTCCGGCCGGGGGGGCGTGCTCTGCTGCATGGTGCTCCTCGCGTAGGCGCTCCGGCTGTTCTGGCCGCCAGCGTACGGAGTCGCGCCGACGCCCGCCAGGACCCGCGTTCCCGGCGGCCCAACGCCGGGCCCCGTTCCGCGGTCGCCGGGGGCCGGTCCGCGACGGGGCCGTGGTGAGAAGCCGTACGCGACAAGACCGGGTCAAGCATGACAAAGCCGGGCGGGACGGAGGGAGGGAGTACGGTGAGCGCCCCCTCGGTCCGTGACGGGTCTAATAGTGTGGGGCATCATGGCCTGTGCGCCCGCGCGGGAGAGGCCCGGCGGGGCGACGGCCACCGAGGACCGACCGGACCGGGAGCAGGATGACTGAGCAGCAGAGGGCAGCCGGGGAGGCCGCCCCGGCGGCCGGGGCGGACGACACGGCGAAGGCGGCGCCGGACGGCGCCCCGGCGGGCGCTTCGGCGCCGGGCGCGGCCGAGGGGCCCGCGCCGGCGGGAGCCCCCGCCGTCACCGAGGACACGGTCGAGGCGCTCGTCCGCTCCCAGCTGTCCAAGGCCCTGGGCGGCAAGCGCGGCATGGTCGAGGCGGCGATGCCCACGCTGGCCTTCACCCTGTCCTACGTCATCGCCTCGGACCTGAGGCTGTCGATCGGCCTCGGGGTGGTCGCGGCGCTGGTCCTGGGCGCGGTCAGGCTCGTGCAGCGCTCCTCGGTCCAGTACGTGGTCACCAGCCTGTTCGGCATCGGCATCGCCGCGGTCTTCGCGATGCGCAGCGGCAACGCCGCGGACGCCTTCCTGCCCGGGATCATCTACAACGCCGTCTACGCGGTGGTCCTCAGCCTGTCGGTCCTGGTCCGCTGGCCCGCCATCGGGCTGATGATCGGCCCGTTCATCGGGCACAAGGAGGATTTCACCTCCTGGCGCTCCAACCCGGCGGTGGTCCGGCTGGCCTCCCGCCTCACCTGGCTGCTGGTGCTGCCCTGCGTGGTCCGCGTGGTCGTGCAGTATCCGCTCTGGATGGCCGACACCAACGGCTGGGCCGACACGTTCGGGCTCCTGGGCCTCTCCAAGATCGCCATGGGCTGGCCGCTCCAGGTCGCCGCGTTCGCGGGCATGGTGTGGGTCCTGGCGCGCGGCCGGACGCCGCTGGAGGAGACGGGGGCGGCGGGCGCCGGGGACGGCGCCCGCGGGGACCGCGCCTAGCGCACCCGCACACGGCTCGAGGGCCGGGCCCGGTCCGGTACCGGGCTCGGGCCCTCGTGGCCCGGTCTCCCGGTGACCGGTCCGACGTCCGGGGACCGGTCCGGCGCGGGGGCCGCGCTCCCCGCAGCCCCCTGAGGGCCGGGGTCAGGCGTCCGCGGCGTCGTCCACGGGGCCGAGCAGGACCTCCAACGGTCCCAGCGCCTCGGGGTCGGCCAGGAACACCACCGTGTCGCCCACCGACAGGTTCCGACCGGGGTCGGGCGGGCGCACCCCGCCGGGGCCGAGCACGGCGACCAGCGCCACGCCCTCCGGCAGCGCCGCGCTCAGCTCGGACTCCGCGGTCCCCGCGAACGGGCTGGCGGCGTGCAGCACCGACTCGGCGATCTCCGCCCCCGGCAGCGGGGGCAGCGTCCCCTCCTCGTCCGGGTCGTCCTCGGGGGCTCCCTCGACCAGGTCGGCGATCAGCCTCGGCGGCGAGACCGCCAGGTCCACGCCCCACGTCTCGTTGAACAGCCACTCGTTGTCGGGCTCGTTGATCCTGGCGATCACCCGGCCCACGCCGAACTCGGTCTTGGCCAGCAGGGACACCACCAGGTTGACCTTGTCGTCGCTGCTGGCGGCGACGACCACGTCGAAGTCGCCCAGGCGGGCGTCCTCCAGGGTCGCCAGCTCGCACGCGTCGGCCAGCAGCCACTCCACCTCGGGCAGGTCGTCCACCCCGATGGCCCGGGTGTCCCGGTCGATCAGCAGCACGTCGTGGCCGCTGCCCGCCAACTCCTTGGCGATGGAGCGCCCCACACTCCCCGCTCCCGCGATGGCGATCCGCATCTCACCCACGTCCCGTCTCGTCGCCCGGCACCCGCGGCGACCCGTCCGGCCGCTCGGGGAGGGAGTCCGGTTCGCGGCCGTGCCCGACCACGTGCAGGACGTCGTCCTCCTCCAGGCGCACGTCGGACCCGGCGAGGACGATCCGTCCCCGCCGTACCAGGTACACCACCCGCAGCGGGGCGGCCTCCTCGAGTTCGCCGACGCGGGCGCCCGCCCACCCCTTCGGCAGCGGCGCCTCGTTCATCGCCAGCGTCCCGGACGCGTCCTGCCACTCCGGGCCCGCGGTGAGCCGGTCGTCGCCCGGCACCATCCGGCGCAGGAAGGCGTCGGCCGTCCACCGCACCGTCGCGACGGTGGGGATGCCCAGGCGCTGGTAGACCTCCGCGCGGCGCGGGTCGTAGATCCGCGCCACCACGTTCTCGACCCCGAACGCCTCGCGCGCCACCCGGGCGGCGATGATGTTGGAGTTGTCGCCGTTGCTGACCGCGGCGAACGCGCCCGCGCGGTCGATCCCGGCGGACATCAGGACCTCGCGGTCGTGCCCCGCGCCGCGGACCGCGTGCTTGGAGACGGAGCCGCGCAGCCGCCGGAAAGCCTCGGGGTCCTGGTCGATCACCGCCACGGTGTGGCCCAGGTCCACCAGCGTGTGCGCCAGCGTGGATCCCACGCGACCGCACCCCATGATCACGATGTGCACCTCGCCCGCACTCCCGTCGAGACAGCCGCACGCTGTGGTCCCGCGTGCCCTCACAGTCACACCATGGCACACATCGGTCCGGCGCGCGCGACGGCCCCCGGCCCTCGCGTACACGGCTGAACAGCGCGGGCGGTACCCGGGGGCGGGTAGATTGGGGACGCTTGGTGGCTGTGCGCGCAGGGTCACCCGGAACGTGACCCGACCCGACCACCCAAGGACGAAGCGATGACCCGTGTGGGCAATGAGTTCGAGCTGACAGTAGACGACGTGGCGCACGGGGGCTGGTGTGTGGGCCGCCACAACGACCAGGTCGTCTTCGTCCGCCACGCCCTCCCGGGCGAGCGGGTCCGCGTCCGCGTCACCGAGGAGACCACGCGGTTCCTGCGCGGCGAGGCCGTCGACGTCCTGTCCGCCTCCCCGGACCGGGTCGAGGCCCCCTGCGAGTTCTCCGGCCCCGGCAAGTGCGGGGGCTGCGACTGGCAGCACGCCTCCCTGGAGGCCCAGCGCCGGCTCAAGGGCGAGGTCGTCGCCGAGCAGCTGCGCCACATCGCCGGCATCGAGCGCGCCGTCGTCGTCGAGGAGCTTCCCGGCACCCCCGACGGCCTGGGCTGGCGCACGCGGGTCCGCTTCTCCGTGGACACCGACGGCCACGCGGGGCTGCGGCGCCACCGCTCCCACGACATCGAGCCGGTCGACCGCTGCCTGATCGCCCACCCCGGTGTGGCCGAACTGGGCGTCACCGACGTGACGTGGGAGGACACCAAGGACGTGGAGGCCGTCGCCTCCTCGACCTGCGCCGACCGCGCCGTCGTCATCACCCCCACCAAGGCCAGGCTGAGTGCGCTTCCCGACCTCAAGGCGTCCAGCGCTGTGCTGCGCCGCTTCAAGGGCGGGCGCGTGCAGCAGGTGAAGGGCCGCCGCGGGGTGCGCGAGACCGTCAACGGCCGCGAGTTCCGTGTCAGCGCGGGCGGCTTCTGGCAGGTCCACCCGGCGGCGGGCGTGACCCTCACCGACGCGGTGCTGGCGGCGCTGGAGCCCAAGCCCGGCGAGACCGCCATGGACCTGTACTGCGGCGCCGGACTGTTCACCGGCGCCCTGGGCGACGCCGTGGGTCCGGAGGGCCGTGTCATGGGCGTGGAGAGCGGCGCCGAGGCCGTCCGCGACGCCCGCTACAACCTCAAGGACCTGGAGCAGGTCCGCGTCGAGCAGAACGACGTGGCCGCCCAGCTGCGCGAGTGGGCCGACGTGCGGGCCGACGTCGTCGCCCTGGACCCGCCCCGCGCGGGCGCCGGGACCAAGGTCGTCCGCTCCATCGCCGGGACGCGTCCGCGCAGGATCGCCTACGTCTCCTGCGACCCCGCCACGCTCGCCCGCGACATCGCGGAGTTCGCGCGTTCCGGGTACAACCTGGTGGACCTGAGGGCGTTCGACGCCTTCCCGATGACGCACCACGTGGAGTGCCTGGCGGTGCTGGAGCCCGTGAACCCGGCCCGCCGCCACCGCGAGGACCAGGGCTAGAGGCCCCGGGGCCGGGACCGCGTTCCCGGCCCCGTCGAACCCTCCGCGTCCCCGGGCCCGTTCCGGCGCCGGCCGCCGTACAGTGGCCGGGTACACGGGAGACCGAAGGGAACGCACAGGCCATGGCACACGACACGAGGATCCCCGGGCCCGACCACCCCATCACCGTCGAACCCACCACCGGGCGGGTCGTGGTGCGCGTCGGCGGGCTGGTCGTCGCCGACACCACCGCCGCTCTGACCCTGCTCGAGGCGGACTACCGGCCCGTCCAGTACGTCCCGCTCGCCGACGTCGACCGCTCCCTCCTGCGGCGCACGCAGACCTCCACCTACTGCCCCTTCAAGGGGACCGCCGCCTACTACACGCTCGCGGTGCCGGGCGGCGAGGAGCTCACCGACGCCGTGTGGACCTACGAGGAGCCGTACCAGATCGTCGCCGAGATCGGCTCGTACCTCGCCTTCTACCCCGGCCGGATCGAGATCGAGGTCGACGCCCCGGGCTGAGGCCCACGCGTCGGGGCCCGGGGCGCACTACCCCGGGCGCTGCTGCGTCCGCGCCCCTCCCCGTTCCGCGGGGGCGTACCGCGGTGCGATCCCGGACGCGGAGCGGGTGCCGGGCCTGTCTGCGCTCTCCGGTCTGCGGTTCGCAGGGCGGGAGGCGGCACCGGCCTCCGCCCCCCGTCATCGGGGACCACCGTGGTCCGAGCCCCTTCTCCGACGGTCCAGCCGCCGGGCCGGGGGAGGCGGCGGTCCGACGGTCCAGCCGCCGGGCCGGGGGAGGCGGCGGTCCGGCGGCTCAGCCGCGGCGGCGGGCGGGCGCGCGCAGGACGGCCAGGCCGAGGGCGAGCACGGCGAGCCCTGCCCAGGACACCGCGGACAGCCGCTCACCGACCACGGCCACTCCCAGCAGGGCGGCCACGGCGGGCTCCGCGAGGGTCAGCGTGGTCGCCACGGAGGCGGAGGTGTGCCGCAGGCCGTGCCCGAACAGGCGGTAGGCCAGGAACACGGTGAACACCGCCAGGTACAGGGCGACCAGTGCGCCGTCCACCGTGGCCAGCCAGGCCGCTCCGGTGGCCGCCACCACGGGCAGGACGGCGATCCCGCCGCCCGCGAACATGGTGCCCATCACGGCGGGGGAGGGATGGCCCCGCCGGATCAGGCGTTCGGCGACGAGCGCGTAGGCGGAGTAGGAGAACCCGGCGGCCAGCGCCAGGAGCACCCCGGTCGGGCGTACCGGTGTCCCGCCCGCGCCGAGCTCCGAGCCCAGCACGAGGACCGCGCAGCCCAGGACCGCGGAGGCGGTCGCGACCGTCCATCGCGCGGTGGGCCGGGCCTGCCCGGTGAGCCAGGCCAGCAGGCCGGAGAAGACCGGTGCGCTGCCGAGGGTGATCACCGTGGCGACCGCGACCCCCGCGTGCGCCACGGCCGGGTAGAAGGACAGCGGGTACCCGGCGACGGCGAGGGCCCCGAGGGCGAGGGCCCAGCGGGTGGGCCGGTCGCTCCGGGCCAGGAGGGCGGTGGAGCCCCTCCCGGTGAGGAACAGGAGCAGGCCGCCCAGGACCAGGCCGGCCGCGCCGATCGCGGCGGCGGGAGCCTCGGCCGGGGCGAAGGAGGCGGCGGTTCCGGTGGTGCCCCACAGGACCGCCGCGGCGAGGATCGGCAGGGGCCCCTGGAGCGGGGGCGCGGTGGGGGTGCGGGTCGGTGCGCCGGACCGGGAAAGGGAGTGTTCTGGCACGGTGGTTCCTTCGTCGTCGTGTGTTTCGGCGGCGGCGAAACGGGCGCACGACGGGGGGCGACCCGGGTGCGGTCACCGGGGGTCGCCGTTCAAGCTCTCCGACGGGGTCAGGAAAGGGTGTGCGTGCGCCCGCTCAGGCGCACAGCGGCGGAAGCACGACGTGCCAGTAGTGGTTCTTCACACGGCCATGCTAGGACGTCCCCCGCCCCGGGCCGCGGGCGGGGTGCCCGCCCGCGGCCCGGACCGTGTCCCCGCCAGGCGGGGTCCGGGCGGTGCGCCGCGTGCCGTTCCGTGTCCCGCCGGGCGGGACCGCGGACCGACTGACGCGGCCACGGAACGTCCTCAGCGCTGCGCCGCCCCGTCTCCCGTGTCGTCCCCGGGGCCGTCACCGTGCTTGCCGCGGCGGGCGAGGTACAGGGCCGCGCCGCCCCCGCCCAGGGCGAGGACCCCGGCGGTCACCAGGCCGGCCAGGGTGCCGCCGGTCAGGGGTAGGTCCGCGGGACCGTCGGCGGCGCCGACGGGGTCCGGGCTCTCCCGGGCCGCGGGCGGCTCCCCGCCGGTGTCCCTGCTCCCGTCCGCGGGGGCGTCCCCGTCGGCCCGGGCGCCGCCGTCCGGGGCGCCCCCGTCCGCGTCCGTCCCGTCCCCGCTGTCCGGGTCGTCGGAGGGTTCCCCGGCCTCCGGGGAGGCGGGGTCCTCCCGGACGGCGGCGGTGTCGTCCCCGCCGGGTCCGTCCCCGCCGTCGGCGTCCTCCCCGCCGTCGGCCCCGGGGGCCCCTCCGTCGCCGAGGCAGTCCACGGCGACGGCGCCGAGCTCCAGGGCGAACAGCTCGGCCCCGCCCGCGGAGGCCGTGACGGAGGTGGACACCTCGCCGCGCCCGGCGGAGGGGTCCTCCGGCACGCGGGTCAGGACGGTGACGTCGGCCGTCGTGTCGAGGCCGGGGATGTCCACGGTGGCGTTCACCTCGGGGGCGTCGGCCGTGATCGGCGTCCCGAAGACGGAGATGACGCGGTCGTCCTCCGCGAAGCTCCCGATCGTGTTCTCCCAGGCGAGGTCGCCCGAGAAGTCGCACCTGACGGAGTTGTGCAGCGAGGTCAGGCTGACGGCGGGTTCGTCATGGCCCGGAAGGTCCAGCGTGAAACCGCCGCCGAGGGCGGAGACCGCCTCGGCGCGGCCGTCCCCGGCGGCGGTGGTGTTGACGCGGGACTCGACCGGCCCGCCGGTCCCCACGAGCGCGCCGACGCCGCCGCGGTCGGCGGAGAAGTCGGCGGACGGGTAGTCGCCCCCCACGTCCGATCCGACGTAGACCCTGCCCCAGGACCCCTCCGTCACGGAGCCGCCCCCGTGGTGGGACAGGCTGACGAGGGTGCTGCCGGCCGTCGCCGGGAAGTGCTCGTCGGCGTGGGCGGGCGCGGTCGCGCCGAGGGCCAGGGCGGCCGCGCCGGCGACGGCGGCGGCGGGGCGCACGATACGCGTGAGAGTACGGGGAACAGACAAGGAACGCCCCTTGCTCGCGGGAGGGATCAACTCCAGAAGGGATGGAAGTCCATAAAAGCTGACAATGATCAACAATTCGGACATTTGCGAGTGTAGTTGACCCCGACCACCGGGGAAGGGACGGCGCGGTTTTGTGGCGCGGTTAATAACCCCTGGTCGGATCGGGTTCGATGGCAGCGTGTGCCGCCGTCGGGCGCCGGTCAGGCGCACACGGGCCCGGGGGTCGGATTCGCGTGGTAGGCCATGTCCGTCCCGGAGAACAGCCTGTCCCAGTCGCGCTGCGCCGGGCTCTCGTTCGGGGACCCGCGCAGCGGGATGCCCAGGAGGCCGGCCAGCTCCTCCGTGCGTCCGCGGGGCGAGGAGAGCTCCTCCCAGTGGTCCCGGAGGACCTCGGACACCCGCTCCTCGGGCAGTTCCAGGAGGACGTGCAGCACTTCGAGGTCCTGCTGGGAGGGGGAGTACTCCCCCAGGAACATCCCGCTCCTGCTCCGCCGGTCGTCGTCTCCGGACTTCGGGTCCAGCCCCGCCATCCACGCGGCCAGGAGCAGGCGCGACTGCCCGTCGGCCCGGCACAGCGACTCCCAGAGGGGAGTGAGGCCGAAGACGGCGCGGGCGGTCCCGTCCAGGATGTCCAGGCGCCACCACGGCCCGTCGGTGAAGCGCACGTCGTAGACCACGACCCTGGACGGCGGGAGGCCGGCCGGGTCGCGGTCGAAGCGCGTGCTGTCCTGCCACACCACGGGCATGTCGTCGGCCGCGGATTCCGGCAGGGCCGCCAGCACAGGTCCGAGGACCGCGTGCCATTGCTCCACCCACGGCTCGTAGCCGGGCATGGGGCAGTAGGTGACCCCCTCCCGCGTCCGGCAGGAGACGGTGTCGGCGCCGTACAGGAGGCGGTCCGACACGGGGACCCCCCAGGTGTAGGCGGTGGCCCCGTGGGCTGCGGTGCCGCCGGCGCCGGCCAGGAGCACGAGGGCCGTGCCCAGGGCCGCCGCCCGGGACGCCCTCCGCCCCGTCGCGGCCAGGGCCAGCGCCACCAGTCCCAGGACTGCCAGCCCCAGGTAGGCCGCGTACAGCTGGACCAGGACGGGGACACCGGGGGAGTGCACCGGGAACGGGTCGACGGCCATGAGGGCCAGCGACTGCACCCGGGTGACGACCCTGTCCACGCTCTGGGCCGTGTCGAAGGCCGTGATCGTGTACAGGCCGTAGGTGGGCACGACCAGTGCGATCAGCAGGAGCGGGGTGTACGACCGGGTCCAGGCGACGAGCGCCATCGCCCCCGCCGGGCCGACCAGCACCACGACGAACGGCGTCAGGTGGGACAGCGGGTGCACCAGGCCAGGCACCGGTCCCGCGTACTGCCACGCGTCCAGCGCCAGGAGCGCCGCCACGCACGTCCAGCCGACCAGCGCGGCGCCCGCGCCCACCGCCAGGAAGCGGCCCGTCCGCCCCAGCGGGCCGACGGGGCTCCGTCCGTAGCGGACCTCGCGGATGGCGGGGAAGGTCACAGCGGCGAACAGGCCCAGGGCCACGATCAGCGCCGACGTCACAGCGCTCTCGTACAGGTCGGACCTGGTGTGCACGAGGGGCTGGTTCGCGGTCGAGAGGGTCATGAGCACCGCAAGGGCCCCAGCGACGAGGAGGAACGGGCTGACGAGCAGCCGCAGCGCCGTGAACCACGACAGCCGCCCGAAGGTGAGGGCGCGCCCGGTGAGGGGCCCGGCGCCCCGGGACCCCGCGGCCGCGGTCCGGGGCCTCCCGGGCCCCGCGCCGGGGGGACCGCCGCCGGGCCCCTCACCGCCGCGGCCGGTGACGGCTCCGCTCATCGTGCGCACTGCTCCAGCCCGAGGTCCCGGTCCACGCCGGTCAGCAGCAGGTAGGCGTCCTCCAGGGTGGGCTCGACCGGGACGAGCCCGCCGTCGCCGGACCCCCCGGGCGCACCCGCGGGTGAAGGGCCGCGACCGGATCCCGCCACGGTGAGCACCCGGTACCGGCCGTCGGCCAGGCGCCAGGCCGTGTGCCCCTCGCCCGGGTGCCCGGACCTCTCCCAGACGTGGCCGCGGGCGCGGTCCACCAGCTGCCCCGGGGTGCCGTCGAAGATGATCCTCCCCCCGTCCAGGCAGAGCACGCGCTGGCACAGGGCCGCCACGTCCTCGATCTGGTGGGTGGACAGCACCACGGTGCTGTGCACCGCGAGCTCCGACACCAGGCCGCGGAACCGGATGCGCTGCTCCGGGTCCAGGCCGATGGTCGGTTCGTCCAGCAGGAGGAGCTCCGGGTCGCCGAGCAGGGCCGCGGCCAGGCCGAGCCGCTGGCGCATCCCGCCCGAGAGGCGCCGGACGCGGCTGTGGCGGCGGTCGTAGAGGCCGACCCGCCGCAGGCCGCGCCGCACCTCCTCGTGGCGTGCCCGGCGCCCGCCGAGCTCCTTGAGCACCGCCATGTAGTCCAGCAGCCCGAACGCGGTGAAGTAGGGGTAGAACTCGGGGTTCTGCGGCAGGTAGCCGAGGCGGCGCCGGATCTCGGTGCGCTCGGCGGCCCGCTCGGGGTTGCGCCCGAGCACGCTGACCTCGCCCCGGGTGGCCTCCAGGTCCGTGGCCAGGCACCGCAGCAGTGTGGTCTTGCCCGCCCCGTTGCGGCCGAGCAGGCCGGTCACCCCGGGGCCCAGGTCCAGGTCCACGCCGTCCAGGGCGGTGCGGGCGCCGTACCGGCGGACCAGGCCCCGGAGCCGGACGGAGGGCGCACCGGAGGGGGAGGGCGCGGCGCCCCCCGTCCCGGTCCCCGCGGTCTCCGTGCTCATGCCGTCCTCACACGCACCAGGATCGCACCCAGCAGGGCCGCCAGCGCCGTCGCCCACCACGCCTGGGCCTGGGGGGCGAGCAGCTGGAGCGGCGTCGCGTGCTCGGACACGACCATGGAGGCCAGCGCGATCAGCCACGCCAGCCCGACGACCGCGCTGGCGGCGCTCAGGTGCAGCCAGTGGCTGAGCACGAGGGATCCCGCGACGAGCGTCAGGGACGGCAGGAGCCAGAACGCCGCGGTCCACGGGGTGGAGGCCGAGGGCAGCATCAGCGCGACCGCGGCGCACAGGGCCAGGGAGGGCACGAGCACCGCGCAGGTGCGCAGGAACAGGAGCCGCTGGCCCGCCATCGGGGTGACGGAGGTCAGCGCGTGGGCCGGGTCCACCCCGCGCCCGTACGCCAGGGCGACGCCCACCAGGGGCACGATCGGGGCGGTGAAGGTGAAGACCAGCGAACCGCGCGGAAGGTGGTGCGCGGCGAAGAGGGCGGCGACCAGGACCACGACCGACGCCAGGAGCCAGGCCCGGTACAGGCCGGGCGTCGCGGCCAGCAGCTTGGCGGTGCCCTCCCGCAGCCCCAGGGAGGCCAGCAGCGTCTCGACCACGCCGCGCCGGGGGCGGTCCACGACGTCGCGCAGCCCCGCCCAGCTCTCGGCGAGCCAGTCCTCGTCGCCGGGGAGCAGGTCCCGGCAGGGCGCGCAGTGCATGATGTGGGCCTCCACGGACATGGCCGTGACGTCGTCGGCCCGGTGGCTCGCGTACTCGTGTGCTTGGGCAGGGGTCAGGTGCCAGCTCATGTCAGTGCCTCCCGTAGGCGCGCCTTGGCGCGCATGACCCGTGTCTTGACGGTTCCCTCGGGGATCTGGAGGATCTGCGCGGCCTCACGGACGGTGAGCCCGTCGAGCACGGTGGCCTGGATGGCCGAGCGCAGCTCGGGGGAGAGGGAGTGCAGGGCGGCGCCCAGCGGACCGTGCTCGATGTTGAGCAGCACGGTGTCCTCGGCGGAGGCGTCGCCGATGGTCTCGTAGGGCTCGGTGTCGCTGTCCGAGATCCAGCGGTTGGCCCGTTTGCGCAGCTGGGAGATGAGCTGTCGGATCGCGATGGTCCACAGCCAGGCCCCGGCGTCGGTGTCGCCGGGACGGGGCGTGAACGAGCCCGCGTTCCTCCACACGGCGAGGAAGGTCTCCTGGAGCGCGGCGTCGAGCTGGTCGGTGTCGGAGCAGCGGTAGCGCAGACGTGCGCGGAGCCAGGGCGCGTGTCTGCGGTGCAGGATCTCCAGGGCCTCGGTCTCGCCGACGGCGATGGCCGCCAGGAGCACCGGGTCGGTGCTCTCCGGGCCGTAGGAGGGGGCGCGGCGGCGCGCGCGGCGGAGCAGCTTCACATCGAGGGCTATCGCGTCGGGTGGGCGGATCGGTTCGGCGGTGCGGGGCGGGCCCGGGGCGCCTTTTCGACGGTACCCGCGCGGCGGCTTCGGTCTGGTCCCCGCAGTGGGAGAAAATGGGGCGTATGCGCCTGAGGATCTTCCTTGAGCCCCAACAGGGGGCCACCTACGAGGATCAGCTCGCCGTCGCCAAGGCAGCCGAGGACCTTGGCTTCGACGCTCTGTTCCGTTCCGATCACTATCTGCACATGGGTGACCACGTCAGCGGCCTCCCCGGGCCCACCGACGCCTGGATCACCCTGGCGGGACTGGCCCGCGACACCTCCCGCATCCGCCTGGGCACCCTCATGACCGCGGCGACCTTCCGCTACCCCGGCCCCCTCGCCATCACCGTCGCCCAGGTCGACCGCATGAGCGGCGGCCGCGTGGAGTTCGGCTTCGGCGCGGGCTGGTTCGAGGAGGAGCACGCGGTGTACGGGATCCCCTTCCCCGCCTCCGGCCGCGAGCGCTTCGACCGCTACGAGGAGCAGCTGGACATCATCACCGGCCTGTGGTCGACGCCTGCGGGCGAGTCCTTCCGCTACGAGGGCAAGCACTACCGGCTGGCGGAGGGGCCCGCCCTGCCCAAGCCGCAGCAGGGGCCGCGGCCCCCGGTGCTGATCGGCGGGACCGGACCCAAGCGCACGCCGCGCCTGGCGGCCAAGCACGCCGACGAGTACAACGTGCCGTTCTCGTCGCTGGAGGACACCTCCGCGGCCTTCGAGCGGACCCGTGCGGCGGTGCGCGCCTCCGGGAGGACCGCCCCGATGGTGTACTCGGCCGCGCAGGTGCTGTGCGCGGGCCGCGACGAGGCGGAGGTCGCGCGCCGCGCCGAGCGGATCGGCCGCGAGGTCCCCGAACTCCGGGAGAACGGCCTGGCGGGCTCGCCCGACGAGTTGGTCGATCGGATCGGCCGCTTCGGCGAGGCCGGCGCCGAGCGGATGTACCTCCAGGTGCTCGACATGGCCGACCTGGACCACCTGGAGCTGGTCGCGTCGCAGGTGGTGCCGCAACTGGACTGAGAGGATGGGGCTTGCCGGGGGGTGGCCGCCCGCCCCGGGCCCGCACCCGATAACTTGATATCGAGATACAAGTTGGATACCTTGACATCAAGATAACAGCGGGGGTCCCCCCGACCCGCACCAGGTTTCGGACGCGAGCGCCGGCGTGTGATGTAGACCGCTCGGCGGCGTCCGGTCCAGAACATCGTGGGCGCCCGTGGCCAGTGGGCCGCCTGACCGGTGGCGAGTGGTGTCGTCACAGGTCACAGCGGTCATGATGGAGGTCGGGGACAACGGAGGTCACCCCCGCGGTCCTCCGCTCCCGGCCATCCGGCCAGGGCGGCCTCAACAGGTCCCGCACCCGTCTGATGAGGCAGGATGCTGGGGACAAAGTGGCGAGATCAGGAGGCAGACACCGTGTCCACGAACAGCTTCGGCGCCCGTGACACGTTGCGCGTTGGCGACGAGTCGTACGAGATCTTCCGTCTGGAGGCCGTGGAGGGCTCCAAGCGGCTTCCCTACAGCCTGAAGGTGCTGCTGGAGAACCTCCTGCGCACCGAGGACGGTGCCAACGTCACCGCCGAGCACATCCGGGCCCTCGGCGGCTGGGACGCCAAGGCGCAGCCCAGCCAGGAGATCCAGTTCACCCCCGCGCGGGTGATCATGCAGGACTTCACCGGCGTCCCCTGCGTCGTCGACCTCGCCACCATGCGCGAGGCCGTCCGCGACCTGGGCGGCGACCCGGACAAGATCAACCCGCTCGCTCCCGCCGAGCTCGTGATCGACCACTCCGTCGTCGTCGACCTCTTCGGCCGCCCCGACGCCTTCGAGCGCAACGTCGAGATCGAGTACGAGCGCAACTACGAGCGCTACAAGTTCCTGCGCTGGGGCCAGACCGCCTTCGACGAGTTCAAGGTCGTCCCGCCCGGCACCGGCATCGTGCACCAGGCCAACATCGAGCACCTGGCCCGCGTCACGATGAGCCGGAACGGCCAGGCCTACCCCGACACCTGCGTGGGCACGGACTCCCACACCACCATGCAGAACGGCCTGGGCATCCTGGGCTGGGGCGTGGGCGGCATCGAGGCCGAGGCCGCCATGCTCGGCCAGCCGATCTCCATGCTCATCCCGCGCGTGGTCGGCTTCAAGCTCACGGGCCAGCTCAAGCCCGGCACCACCGCCACCGACCTCGTGCTCACCATCACCGAGCAGCTGCGCCGGCACGGCGTGGTCGGCAAGTTCGTCGAGTTCTACGGCGACGGCGTCGCGTCGGTGCCGCTGGCCAACCGCGCCACCATCGGCAACATGAGCCCGGAGTTCGGCTCCACCGCCGCGATCTTCCCGGTCGACGACGAGACCATCCGCTACATGCGCCTGACCGGCCGCTCCGAGCAGCAGGTCGCCCTGACCGAGGCCTACGCCAAGGCCAACGGCTTCTGGCACGACCCGTCCGTCGAGCCCGAGTTCTCCGAGTACCTGGAGCTCGACCTCGGCGACGTCGTCCCGTCCATCGCCGGCCCCAAGCGCCCGCAGGACCGCATCGCGCTGTCCGAGGCCAAGAACACCTGGCGCCACGACATCCGCGACTACGTCCAGGACGACGCCGACGAGGCGGGCGAGGAGTCCTTCCCGGCCTCCGACGCCCCGGCCCAGACCGCCAACGGCGCCCGCCCGCACAAGTCCGTCAAGGTCACCATGGCCGACGGCACCGAGACCGAGATCGACCACGGCGCCGTCGTGATCGCCGCGATCACCTCGTGCACCAACACCTCCAACCCCTCGGTCATGCTGGGCGCCGCCCTGCTGGCCAAGAAGGCGGTGGAGAAGGGCCTGTCCCGCAAGCCGTGGGTGAAGACCTCCATGGCCCCGGGCTCCAAGGTCGTCACCGACTACTACGAGCGCTCCGGCCTGACCCCGTACCTGGACAAGCTGGGCTTCAACCTGGTCGGCTACGGCTGCACCACCTGCATCGGCAACTCCGGCCCGCTGCCGGAGGAGATCTCCCAGGCGGTCCAGGACAACGACCTCGCGGTCTCCGCGGTCCTGTCGGGCAACCGCAACTTCGAGGGCCGGATCAACCCGGACGTCAAGATGAACTACCTGGCGTCGCCGCCGCTGGTGGTCGCCTACGCCCTGGCCGGTTCGCTCGACGTGGACATCACCACCGAGCCCCTGGGCATCGGCAAGGACGGCGAGCCGGTCTACCTGGCCGACGTGTGGCCGACCGCCGAGGAGATCCAGGAGGTCATGGACTCCGCGATCGCCTCCGACATGTACGAGTCCGCGTACTCGGACGTGTTCGCGGGCGACGACCGCTGGCGCTCGCTGCCCACGCCGACCGGCAACACCTTCGAGTGGGAGGCCGAGTCGACGTACGTGCGCAAGCCCCCGTACTTCGACGGCATGGACACCACCCCGTCCCCGGTCACCGACATCTCCGGCGCCCGCGTGCTGGCCAAGCTGGGGGACTCGGTCACCACCGACCACATCTCCCCGGCCGGCGCCATCAAGCCGGGCACCCCGGCGGCCGAGTACCTGAAGTCCAACGGTGTGGAGCGCCGCGACTTCAACTCCTACGGCTCCCGCCGCGGCAACCACGAGGTGATGATCCGCGGCACGTTCGCCAACATCCGCCTGCGCAACCAGATCGCGCCGGGCACGGAGGGCGGCTACACCCGCGACTTCACCCAGCCCGACGGCCCGGTGTCGTTCATCTACGACGCCGCGCAGAACTACGCGGCGCAGGGCACCCCGCTGGTCGTCCTGGGCGGCAAGGAGTACGGCTCCGGCTCGTCCCGCGACTGGGCGGCCAAGGGCACCAGCCTGCTGGGCGTCCGCGCGGTCATCACCGAGTCCTACGAGCGCATCCACCGCTCCAACCTGATCGGCATGGGCGTCCTGCCCCTCCAGTTCCCGGAGGGGCAGTCCGCGGACTCCCTCGGCCTGACCGGTGAGGAGACCTTCTCGGTCACCGGCGTGACCGAGCTGAACGAGGGACGCGTGCCGAGCACGGTCAGGGTCAGCACCGACACCGGGGTGGAGTTCGACGCCGTCCTGCGGATCGACACCCCCGGCGAGGCCGACTACTACCGCAACGGCGGCATCCTGCAGTACGTGCTCCGCCAGCTGATCGCCAAGTAGGGACCGGCGCACAGGGCTCCGCCGGCGCCCACCAGGCGCGCAGCGCGGTTCCACGGGGCCGCCACCGTCCGACCGACGGTGGCGGCCCCGTCCGCGTGCGGCGGGACCCCGACCCGGAGTGCGGTGACCCGTTTCACGACTTTTCCCGGAGGTCGGCCCTCTCCACGTTCTCCCAGGTCACAGCGGTTCCCACGGTTCCCCCGGGGGGTTTCGGGTGCGTGGTCCGGCGGCCCCGCGGGGGCGGATCCCCTGATTGCGACGCCGGGAGCCGGGTAGCGGCCCCGGTGAGGACGAAACGCAATCTATTGCGAAGGAGTCGATCAATGTCGGACATCGTGGAGACGGTAGAGGTCGACGTCCCGGTGACTGCGGCCTACGCCCAGTGGACGAGGTTCGAGGAGTTCCCCTCCTTCATGGAGGGCGTGACCCAGGTCGTGCGCACCGGTGACACCACCATGCGCTGGACCATCGAGATCGCCGGCCAGCGGCGCGAGTTCGACGCCGTGGTCACCGAGCAGATCCCGGGGGAGCGGATCGCCTGGAAGACCGTCGACGGCGTGACCCACGCGGGCGTGGTGACCTTCCACCACCTCTCGGACACGAGCACCCGGATCACCCTCCAGCTGAAGACCGTCCCGGAGGGCGCCGTGGAGCAGCTCGGTGACAAGCTGGGGCTCGTCAAGGCCCGTGCCAAGGGTGACATGAAGCGCTTCAAGGCCTTCGTGGAGCCCACCCGGTCCAAGGCCTGACCGCAGGCCCCGGGCTCCGGCCCGGGAAGCGGGACGTCCGAGGCCCCCGCACCGCCCGCGAGCGGTACGGGGGCCTCGGACGCGTCCCCGCCCCGGCTCCGTTCCGGAGAGGGGGCTGACCGAAACCTCCAGGTATGCTCCCCGCATGCCCGCCCTCCCCCGGCTCCTCCTCGTCCCGGCCGTGCTCGCCGCCCTCGCCGCGACGGGCGCCCCCGCCCACGCCGCGCCGGAGCCCGCGCCGTACGAGACCCACGTCACCCCCGCCGAGCACTACGCCGCCCTGATGGCGGACATGCCCGAGGGGGCGGCGGTGGTCGTGGACGACGCGCTGGCGGGCGAGTACGACCCCGCCGAGCTGGAGGCCGGGCTCCACCGCTCCTTCGGCGCGGTGGGCGTGCCGTACCACGTCGTCGCGAGCCCGTTCCCGGAGTCCCTGGCGTCCCTGTGGGCCCCGGACATGCTGGCGGCCCTGCACGACCGGGTCGGCGCCGACGGGATCTACGTCCACCTGCGCCCCGACAGCGGGATCGCCGGGGTGCGGGCCTACGGCGCGGACCTCCCGGTGGACCTGGCGGAGCAGGTGACCCGCGGGGAACTGGAGTACGGGGCCCCGCTCGGGGAGGTGGCGGCCGCCTTCGCCGAGGCGCTCACCGCCTCCGAGGACGACCTCCTGCGCAGGAGCGACGCGGTGGTCGCCGCCCGGGAGGCGGGTGAGGACACGCCCTCGGGCTGGGAGGAGTTCGTGGAGGACCTCGACCCGTCCCGGTCGGTCGGTCCGGAGAACCTGGGCCTGATCGTCGGCGCCCCCGTCGGGGCGCTGGTCACAGTGGGCGCGGTGTGGGCGGTCGTGCGGGTGCGGCGGGGCGCGGGCGTGCGGTCGACGGTGCTGTCGGCCGCCGTCGCGACGCTCGTGCCGTCCGCCGCGGCGGTGGCCTGGTCCCTGGCGCACCTGACCGGGGCGCCCCCGGGCCCCCAGGAGCTGCCCGACCCCCTGGAGGAGGTCCGCGCCGAGCCGCCGTACGTGGCCTCCACGGCGCGGGTCGAGCGCGTGGTCGGGCAGATGGGGGAGGAGCGCCTCTACGTCGACCCGCTCACGCCCCTCCCGCGCGAGGGCCTGGCGGAGGTCGCGGCGCGGCTGGAGGAGGCGCCCACGCCCGTGCGCGCGGTCGTGCTGCCGATGGCCGGGAGCGACGAGTCCGCCGGCGACCCGCACGTGTTCCTGCACGCCTGGCACCACGTGCTGGGCGAGGACGGCGTCTACGCCGTGGTCACCCACGACCTCGAGGCGGTGTCCGTGGACCTGCTGGCCTTCGGCGTGCCCGTCGACGGGCACGCCCTCTTCGAGGAGGTCCGTGGCGAGGAGGCCGCCGACCCGGCCGCGGCCCTGGACACGGTCCTGCGGGAGGTCGGGCGCCACCCCGCCGACGCCGACGCGGCGCCCGCCCCTCCCACGATCGACTCCACCCCCCTGGAACCCCGTCTTCCGCGCTTCACCGAGAGCTTCCTCCTCGCCCTCCTGCTCGTGGGACCGGTGGTCGGCGCGCTCGTCGCGGGAGCCGTCTGGGGAGCGGTCGCACTGGGGAGGCGTCCCGGAGCCTCCGCGGGGGGCAGGGTCGGCGCCGCGACCCTGCGTCCGCTCGCGGAGCGGGAGGCGGCGGCCCTGGCCGGGGAGCTCTCCGAGGGCCGCACACTGCCGGACGGGCTGATGCCCCAGGCCGAGGCGGCGCTCATGGTGATGGAGGGGTCCCCGGACGCCCTCGACCTCGTCGGTGTGCTCGTCCTGGTGCGCCGTGCCCGCGCCGCCCTGGCCGACCCCGGAGCCCCCGTCCACGGGGCCCCGTGCCGGAACAACCCCCTGCACGGCCCGGGCACCGCAAGCGCCCCCGCCCCGCCGGGCCGCAAGCGGCGGGAGCGCGGGGCGCGGGCCGAGCGGACGTCGCTCTGCGAGGGGTGCGCCGCCCTCCCCGACGACCGCCGGGTGCTCCGGCGGCTGGAACTGCGGGGCCCGGACGGGGTGTGGCGCTCGTACCTGGACCAGGGCGAACGGGCGTGGATCCGCCACCGGTTCGGCGCGCACGGCCCCGCCCGCATGGTCGAGGTCCTCCTGAGCGAGGTGGAGGGGGGCCGGGCGGGGTAGGGGGATGACCGAAACTCCCCGATATGATCACCCCCATGCCCGGTCCCTCCCGCCCCCGCATCCGGTTCCCGGCCGCCCTGGCCGTCCTCCCGGCCCTGCTGGTGCTCCCTTTCACGGCGTCCCCCGCCGCGGCCGAACCCGCGCCCCCGGACGCGCCGTCCGTGTACGAGACGCGCGTGACCCCCGCCGAGTACTACGCGGACCTGATGGCCGACGAGCCCGAGGGCGCCGCCGTCGTGGTGGACGAGGCCGTGTCCGGGCTCCACGACCCGGAGGAGCTCGAGGCCGACCTGCGCGAGGCCTTCGACACGCTGGGCGAGCCCTACCACGTCGTCGTCAGCCCCTTCCCCGGTCCCGGGACGGAGTGGGGAGGCGCGATGCCGCCCGCCCTGCACGACCGGCTCGGCTCCGACGGGGTCTACGTCCACCTGCGCCCCGACTCCACCCTGTTCGACGTGGCCGCGTACGGCGTCGCCCTGCCCGTGGACGAGGCGCGCAGCGCCCTGCTGTCCGACCCGGACTTCGACTACGGCGCCCCCGTCGACCAGGTCGCCGAGGGGTTCGTCCGGGCCCTGACCGACCCCGCGGCCGGAGGCGCCGCGGACCGGTACGGGCCGCCCTCGGCGGGGGACCGGTTCGCCGAGGGGTGGCGGGGCTTCCTCGACGACCTCGACCCCACCAGCCACAACGGTCCCGGGAACACGGGCTTCCTCGCGGGGACGCTCGGCGGCTTCGTGCTCGGCGCGGGCGGCTACCTCGTCTGGCGCCGCCTGCGCCGGGGCGCGCTCGGCGCAGGCGGCGTCGCGGTCGTCACCGGCACCGCCGCGGCGACCGTCGTCCTGGCCGGGGCGGTGTCCCTCGCCCCGCTCGCCCACGTCGTCAGCGTCCCGGAGGGCGGCGCCGAGGTCCTCTCCCCCCGGGAGGAGGCGTTCTCCTCCCCGCCCTACGTGGTGTCCACGGCCAGGGTGGAGCAGATCGCCCGGGAACTGGAGGAGAACACCGCGCCCCTCTACGTCGACCCCCGCACCCCGCTCCCCCTGGACGGCCTGGCGGCGACGGCCGAGCGCCTCGCCGACGCCCCCGTCCCGGTGCGCGCGCTGGTCCTGCCCATGGACTCCGCCGACGAGTTCAGCGGCGACCCCGAGGTCCTGGCCCACGCCCTGGCCTCCGTCAGCGGCGAGGACGCCGTCTACCTCGTCGCCGGCCACCGGTACGCGGAGGAGGGGGTCCGCGTCTCCGCCTCCCCCGTCGGCCTCGGGACCGTGGACTCCTACGAACTGTGGAGCGCCACCTCCGAGATCGAGGAGCCGAGCCCGGCCCTGGCGCTGGACGCCGCACTCGACGCGCTGGAGGGCGTCGAGGCGGGCGAGGGCGCGTACGTCGGGACGCCGTACTTCATGGACTCCGGCATCGAGCCCCCCGGGCCGCGCGTGCCGCGCTACTTCGACGGGGGCTTCCCCGTGGGGGTGGTGCTCCTCGGCCCGCTGGCCTTCCTGGCCCTGGTCGGCGCGGTGGCCCTCACACGGCTGCTCGTCCGCCGGCCCCTCCGGGACCACGCGACCGGTCCGCGGGCCCTGCGCCGGATGGCGCTGCGGGAGAGCGGAGCGCTCCGCAAGGTGTTGGACTCGGACCGGGCCGGCGAGATCCCCCGCGAGCTGATGCCGCAGGCGGAGGCGGTGCTCATCGCCATGGAGCACGACCCGGACGACCTCGACCACGTCGGCGCCGTCGTCGTCTCGCGACGGGTCATGGCCGCCCTGGAGGACCCCGGGGGAGACGTCGGCCGCGCCCCGTGCAGGGTCAACCCGCTGCACGGGCCCTCCACCTCCTCCCAGCGGTCGCGCGTGGCGGAGGGGAGCGTGCCCATGTGCGAGTCCTGCGCGCGGGCGGACGAGGCGGTGCGCGCCGCCAGGGTCCTGCACGTCCGGGACCGCCTGGGCGGGAGACTGTCCTACCTGTCGTTGGACGACCGCGCGTGGGTCCGGCACCACTTCGGGGCCGAGCGCCCCGCACGCATGGCCGAGAGACTCCTGGAGGAGATCGATGCCCGCTGAGTTCCCGACCGCGCGGCACGCGGCACGGCTCCTGGCCGCCCTGGCCTGCGCGGGGCTGGTCACGGCCCCCCTGTCCGGGGCCCTCGCCCAGAACGGGAGCGACGCCCCGGCGGACGGGGCCCCCGCCGAGAACCCCTCCCAGGAGATCGCCGACGCCCTGGACGAGTTCCCCGTGTACGTCGACCCGGTCTACGCCAACGCCATCCCCGAGGCCGAGCAGGAGCGGATCGCCGGGCTCATCGCGGAGTCCGACCTGGACCTGTACGTGATCGCGGTCCCCCTGGTGGAGGCCGACCCCTGGAACGGCGACGTGGAGACCCTGGTCTCGGTGGTCCACGACCGCAGGGGCGCGCCGGCGGGCTCCTACCTCGCCGTGGACGACGACGTCTTCGGCACGGACTTCGGCGGCGGCACCACCGCCCACTACGCCGCGCTCACCGCCTCCTACGCCACCGACTTCGACGGAACCGCGCTCGCCCAGCTGGACGTGGCGGTGGAGACCGCACTGTCGGGCGACGCGGAGGGCGCCTACGACAGGGCCGTGGCCGGCTACGAGGAACGCAGCGGGACGGACCGGGGGTCGGGCCCCGCCTTCTCCGGAGGGGGCGGGTCGTCCGGCTCCGCGGGCGGCTGGCTGGTGGCGGGCACCCTGCTCCTCGGCGGGGTCCTGATCGCGGTGATCGCCTACCCCCTGTACCGCCGCACGTCCCAGGGCCTGGGGAGGCGGCGCTCCCGCGCGATCGCCCAGCACGCCGCGTTCGCCAACGCCGAGCGCGCGCAGCTGGAGGCCCTGGTGGAGCAGGGCGGGCAGGACCTCATCGAGGTCGGCGAGCGCCTGAGCCGCCTGGAGTCGGGCAGCGCCCCGGGGGAGAGGGCGCAGCAGCACCTGCGCGCCGCCCTGGACGCCCGCTCCGCCGCGGCCACGGTCCACGACAGGATGTCGGACGGCAACGCCGCCCTGCCCGACGCCGTGGGCGTGCTCGTCCTCCTGGACATGGCGGAGGACGCCATCGACAACGCGGCCAGGGGATCGCGGGCGTCCGCCGTCCGGCGCCGCCACTGCTACGCCAACCCCCTGCACGGGACCGTCACCAAGGTGACCGCCTGGCGCGAGTTCGGCGGGACCCGCACCATCCGCGTCCCCCTGTGCGAGGAGTGCGCCAAGGCCGTCCGCGGACGCGTGCGCCCCGTCGTCCTGCCGGCCGAGCACGAGGGCCGGACGGTCCCGTACTACGAGGTGCCCGCGAGCGACAGCGTGTGGGCGGCCACCGGGTACGGAACCCTCACCGACGACCTGGTCGAACGCATCCAGAGGGGCGACCACACGCGCAACGTCAGGTCCCGCTGACCCCGTCCGCCCCACCGCGGGCCGGCTGTCCGGGCGCTCCCGCCGCCCCGGGCCGACGCCCCGGAACAGGGCGGCGACCGGATTCGGGACAGCCGGAACCTGGCTATAGTTCCCACGGGCCCGTCTCGGGCCATCCAGGGGGAAGCACGACGACGAATCGAGGGCTGGACGGTGGACGACCTCCAGAACCAGGCCGGGGGCGCCGGGGCGGGAAGGTCATCGGGCCGGACCGTCGGCCACTACCGCCTCGTGCGCTCGTTGGGGCGCGGGGGCTTCGGCGAGGTGTTCCTGGGGGAGGCCCCGGACGGGAGCCGTGCGGCCGTCAAGGTGCTGCACACCACGTGGGCGGGCGACCCGGAGATGCGGCGCCGCTTCACCACCGAGGTGGAGCAGGCCCGCAGGGTGAGCGGTTTCTGCATCGCGGCGATCCTGGACGCCGATCCGGAGGCGGCGGAGCCGTGGATCGCGACCGAGTTCATCGACGGCCCCACCCTCCAGGCCGCCGTCGCCCACGACGGCCCCCGCACCGGGGTGGAACTGCACCGGCTGGCGATCTCCACCGCGACCGCGCTGGCGGCCATCCACGCGGCCGGTGTCGTGCACCGCGACCTGAAGCCGGACAACATCATGCTGGCCGCGGACGGCCCCCGGGTGATCGACTTCGGCATCGCCCGCGCCGTCGAGACCACCTCCGTGACCGCCAGCGGCGTGGTCGGGACGATCGGCTACATGGCGCCCGAGCAGCTGGAGGGGGCCCGGCTCACCTCGGCCGTGGACATCTTCTCGTGGGGGTCGGTGATGGTCTACGCCGCGACGGGCAAGGAGGCCTTCCACGGGCCCACCCAGGCCTCGCGCATCGCCCGCATCCTGGGCGGGGAGCCCGACCTGGGGCCCCTGGGCGAACCGCTGGCCGGAATCGTCCGCTCCTGCCTGGACAAGGACCCCGACCGGCGCCCCGACGCCGCGACCCTCCTCAACCGGCTGATCTCCGCCCCGGCGAACGGCGGGCCCGCGCCCGGTACCGGGACCCACGGGGCGTTCCCCGCCGCCGGGCGCCCGGAGGCCGCGCCCGACGGCGGCACCCGCGTCGGCGTGGAGCGCACCAGGATCGCCGGCGACGCGCCCCCGCAGGTCGACCCCACCAGGGTGGCCCCGCAGGCCCCCGTGGACCCCACCCGGGCCTACACCCGGTCGGCGCCGGACGCGGCGCGTGCGCACGCCGCCGGCCACGCGCCGCCCGCACCGGGGCACGCCTCCGGCGCCCGCGGGGGCCCGCCGCCCTACACGGCGCCGGGCACGCCCACGCCGCCGCCGTACCCCCCGCCGTTCCACCCGGGACCGCGGACCGGTGCGCCCGGCCTCCCCGCCCCCTCGACGTACCGTGAGGGCGGGGTGCCGCCTTACCACTTCCACGGCGTCCGCTTCACCGACCCCCGCGACCTCGCGGAGGCCATGCAGCAGAACTGGGGCTCCGCCGTCCAGGTCTTCCAGGACCCCGCCCAGCGCGCCGCGCTGGGCGCCTGGCTCGTCGACGACCTCGGCGACACCGTCCTGGACCGGTCCCTCTTCCGCGGCCACGTCAACAACGACGCCAACCTGGCGCTCGCCTCGTTCATCGCGCAGCTGCGCCCCGACCTGCCGCCGGTCTTCCGGGGCCGGGGCGCCACCGTGGCCGAGCTCGGGGAGCTGTTCACCGACCCGCGCCCGCTCCTCACCGGCGCGCCCCTGGCCAACGAGATGGTGCTTCTGGCCAGGCCCGGTGTGCTCAGGATCCTGGGCGCCCACCACGGGGACGACTCCGGGGAGCTGACGAGGCTGGCGGACCGGCTCGACGAGGCCGAACGCGCCGGCAACGCCTTCCACGACCAGCTCACCTCCGAGCTCGAGGGGTGGCGCACGGCGCGCGTGAGCGTCAGCGCCGCCCTGATCCTCGCGTTCCTGCTGCACCCGGACCGGCTGGTGCCGCCCGGCGACGGCGGCGACAGGGGCGTGGGCGAGTGGATCGACATCCTCTGGGGCCGCGTCCGGAACGCCCCCGCGCCGGCCGACGCCGGGTGCGCGGCCGTGGTCTACGGCGCGCTGCCCACCCTGCGGGCGCTCGCCGAGCAGCGCAGGCACTGGGAGGACCGCCACGGCACGGTCGGCGCCCGGCACGAGGCGCTGCGGCGCAAGGTCGACATCCAGGAGAAGCTGGTCCTCGCGCTGAGGGTCTGCCGGGTCGCGGTGCTCGGCCTCCCGGCCGGGATCGTCATGGGGCTCGCGTCGGCGGACGGTACCCTGACCGGCCTGCTGGTGGTCGTCGGGGTCATGGGCGTGGCCGGAGTGGTCGGCGCGGGGACCGCCGTCCGCGTCGTCTCGGGCGGTCCCGCCCGGCGCCACCAGCGCTACCAGGAACTGAACGGGGTGGCGGCACAGCTGCCCCAGCTGACCACGGGGGTCACCCGCATCAACGGCGATCTGCGGAAGGCGCGTGCGATCTGCGGGGTCTGACCCGATCCGCCCAGGCGGACACAACAGGAGAGGGAGAACCGTGGACGACCCTGGTCGTACCGCAGGGGACTACCGCCTCGTGCGCTCGTTGGGGCGCGGGGGCTTCGGCGAGGTGTTCCTGGGGGAGGCGCCGGACGGGAGCCGTGCGGCCGTCAAGGTGCTGCACGCCACGTGGGCGGGGGATCCGGAGATGCGGCGCCGCTTCACCGCCGAGGTGGAGCAGGCCCGCAGGGTGGACGGTTTCTGCATCGCGGCGATCCTGGACGCCGATCCGGAGGCGGCGGAGCCGTGGATCGCGACCGAGTTCATCGACGGCCCCACCCTCCAGGCCGCGGTGAAGGGGGACGGGCCGCGCGCCGGCGTCGAGCTCCAGCGCCTCGCCGTCGGCACGGCCACCGCCCTCGCCGCTATCCACGCGGCCGGTGTCGTGCACCGCGACCTGAAGCCGGACAACATCATGCTGGCCGCGGACGGCCCGCGGGTGATCGACTTCGGCATCGCCCGCGCCCTGGAGACCACCTCCGTGACCGCCAGCGGGATCATCGGCACGGTGGGCTACATGGCGCCCGAGCAGCTGGAGGGGGAGCGCCTCACCTCGGCGGTCGACGTCTTCTCGTGGGGGTCGGTGATGGTCTACGCCGCGACGGGCAAGGAGGCCTTCCCCGGGCCGACCCAGGCCGCCCGCATCGCGCGCGTCCTCTCCGGGGAACCCGACCTCGACGGTGTGCCCGAGCCGCTCCGGGAGACCCTCCGTACCTGTCTGCTCAGGAGACCGGAGCACAGGCCCGACGCCAAGGTCCTGCTCCACCACCTCATCACGGGCGATCCCCTGGCCGCACTCCCCGCGCCCCGGGCAGCGTCCGTCGAACCGGTCGGCGACGCCGTGCCCTCCGGGCCCGCGACCGAGGAGATGCTGTCGCGGTTCCGCGGCATCGAGGACCTGCGCAAGCTCTTCGACGACCCCGGGCCCCTGCTCGCGGGTGATGCGGCGGCCGCCGAGTTCCGGCCGCTGGCCCGGCCCGCGGAGCTGCGGAGGATGGCGGAAATCGCCGGGGACGGAGCGCTGTTCGCCCTCGCCCGGGACCTGGAGGAGGGCGAGCGCGTGGGGAACGGGTTCGTCCGCGAGCTGACCGGGAGCCTCGGCGGGTGGGAGGGCGGCCACCACCGTGTGGACCCGGCCCTGATCCTGACCTTCCTGCTCAACCCCGGGCTGGCGGTCCCGCCGGACCCCGGCGGTCTGCCGGGGGTCGGTGAGTGGACGCGGATCCTGTGGACCCGGGTGGAGTACGCCTCGGGCCCTCCGCGGGCCGGGCACGCGGCAGCGGTCTACGCGGTGGTCCCCACGGTGCTCAGGGTCGCCCACCGGCAGCGGCAGTGGCGGGAGCACACCGCGGCGGTGCGGGGCGAGGCCGACGGCCTGCGCGCGACGGTGCGCAGACAGGAGGCCTACGCGTTCGGCAAGGGCGTGCTGGGCGTCCTCGGGGCGGTGCTGGTCCTCGCGGCCTTCGCCCTCGTGGCCTGGGGGGAGGGCGTGGATCCGGGTCTCCTGTTCGTGGCGGCCACCGCCTGCGGGGCGGGCTGGCTGCTGCTGTCACGCCTCGACTCCCGCGCGCACGGGGGGAGGGAGGAGCGCAGGGAGAGGCTGCGCCGTCTCGAGAACCTGCCGCTCCCCGCACTGGGGGCCGGGCTGCGGGCGATGGAGGAGGACCTGCGAAGGGCCAGGGAGATCTGCGCGCCCCGGCCGGGGGCGCCCGGCCGGTGAGTCCGGCGCCCGCCGGAGCGGCGCCGCTCCGGCGCGCTGCGCGCGGCGGCCTCGGCGGAGGCCGGGGCGCTCACGGTCGTCGACCGCCCGGCGCCTCCAGGGGGCTGCGTGCCGCCCGGGGGCGCGGGGCAGGGCCGACGGGGGTCACCCGGCCGCGGCGGACGGTCGCCCGGTCCAGGGCCTGGGGGAGTCCGGCGGGGTCAGGGCGTCCAGCCGGGCGGTGACGGCGGTGCGCGCCATCGCGTAGGGCGCGTCCCTGTCGTCCTCCAGCAGGGAGACCGCGTTGGCGGTGTCCAGGAACGCGCGCAGCTCGAAGGCGAGCAGCGCGGGATCGGCCCCGGGGACGAGCTCGCCCAGCTGGCGGGCGTCCTCGGCGGTCCGGGTGAGCAGGTCGCGCCACTCGCGGTGGGTCTCCACGAGGGCGTCGCGGACCCGGCCCGGGCGGGACTCGAACTCGGCGGTGACGGTGTAGAAGAAGCACCCGCCGGAGAAGACCCGGTCCCGGGAGTAGGCGAGCCAGTCCTCGCACAGCCGCCACAGGCGTTCGACGCCCGGCCGGGTGCGCAGCGCCTCGCGCACGACGTGGCGGACGAAGACCGCCCTGCCGGCCTCGACGGCGGCGAGCTGGAGCTCCTCCTTGGACCCGAAGTGCGCGAACACCCCGCTCTTGCTGATCCGCAGCTCCTTGGACAGCCGGCCCAGGGAGAGCCCCTCCAGGCCTTCCACCGAGGCGATGTCCACCGCGCGGTCCAGGACCGCCCGCCGGGTCTGGTCGCCCCGCTGCAGGCGGCCGTCGGTCCGGGTCGTCATGCTCCTCCTCGGCTGGACTCGTCCCACGGGGGAGGTGAACGGTCGGTCGGGTACAAGGCGATCCTACTTGCCCCTTGACGGAAGCGACGTGCAAAACAAATAATACGATCGTTCGTAAAGTTTTCTGGATGCGGGCGTCCCGCGGAAAAGAGTCCACCGTGAACACAGCCCGTCTCGCGGGCGCGGCCGTCAACGCCGTCGCCCTCCCCGCCCCCGGCCTCGCGGGGGCCCTGGCGCGACGCCTGTGGGCCGACCCCCGCGGCCCGCGCCCGGTCGCCGCGGAGGACCTCGAGCTCCACGGGAGCGCCCGGACGGAGTCCTTCGACGTCGGGAGGTGGAAGGTCGTCGCCTACGCCTGGGGCGACGGCGCCCGTCCCGTCCTGCTCGTCCACGGCTGGCGCTCCCGCGCCGCCCGCCTCGCGCCGGTGATCCGGCGCCTGCTCGAACTCGGCTACAGCCCCGTCTCGTGGGACGCGCCCGGCCACGGCTCCACGGGAGGCCCGGTGGGCACCGTCCTGGACGCCCGGGAGGTCATGCGCCTCCTCCAGGACCGGCACGGACACTTCGCGGCCGTGATCGGCCACTCCCTGGGCGCGCTCTTTGCCGTCCACGCCCTGCGGGAGGGCCTGCGGGCCGACCGGGCGGTCCTGGTCTCGGGGGTGTCGGACTTCGGGTTCCTCGTCAGCTCCTTCTCGGGCGCCCTCGGACTGCGGCCCCGGGCCGTGGAGGCGCTGCGCAGGGCCGTCGAGCGCCACTACTTCGACGGGGACCCGACCGTGTGGACCCGCTTCTCGGCCACGCACGCGCCGGAGTCGTTCGACCGGCCCGTGCTGCTCCTGCACGGCGAGGACGACGCCTACGTCCCGATCGGGGAGTCCCTGCGCACCGCCGCCGCGCTCGGGGACCGGGCCCGGCTGGTGCGGACCCGCGGAACGGGCCACAGCGGCATCCTCGCCGACGAGGCCGTCCTCGGCCTGGTCGCCGGGTTCGTCGGAGGCGCCGCCGACCCCGCCCCCGCCCAGGGGGGCTGAGACGGGGCGCCGGCCGTCCCGCGCACGGTCACCGGGCGGGGTTGTCGACCACCAGGTCGGCGCGCTCCCGGGGGCGGTTCTCCGCGTAGAAGGACTCCTCCTGCTCAGCCCACACGCGCCTGTAGGGCGCGTACACCGAAGCGTCACCGCGGGCGTCCAGCCGCCGGGCGCGCTCGTCGCCGGGTGCGGCCACCCAGACCAGCAGGTCCAGGAGGCCGCGTCCGGCGGCGGCGCCCGAACCGGCCCCCTCGACCACCAGGACCCCGCCCGCGGCGACGTCCCCGGGCAGCGGCGTCCACCCCCGCGCGAAGCCTCCCCGCTCCCAGTCGTAGCGACGCCAGGCCGCCCGCTCCCCCCGGGACAGCGGTTCGAGGACCCACTCCCGCAACAGCGCGGGCGCCTCGGCCAGCCCCTCCCACCCCGGGTAGAGGTCCTCCATGGACAGCACGGCCGCCGGCCGGCCCCGGCGCGCGAGCGCCGCGCGCAGCCGTGCGGCCACCGTGCTCTTGCCCGAGCCGGAGCGGCCCTCGACCGCGACGACCCGCGGCCCGCCCGGGGGGCCTCCGGAGGGGACCGCCTCTGCGAGCGCCTCCTCCCAGCCGTCGGCGGCGGTGCTGATGCGTGGTGCGTTCACGTTCGGACCCTAACCGGCGCGGGAGCCGAGTTCCGGCTTGCGTTCAATGCTTGTAGCATTCCTCGCAGCAGCGCCGAAGCGCTGGGGAGTGCCGACCGCAAAGGGGCCACTGGTGACCGACGCCGCAGCGACGCCGGGATCTCAGTCCTCCCTGCGCCGGGCCAACGAGCGCCGGGTCGTGGACGTGCTGCGGCGCGACGGCACGCGCACCCAGGCCGAGCTGGCCCGGACCACCGGGCTGTCGGCCGCGAGCGTGTCCAACATCGTGCGCGGCCTGCGCGCCGCCGGGACCGTGTCGGTGCGCGACACCTCCTCCAACGGCCGGCGCGCGCGTGCCGTCACGCTCCTGCGCCCGCCCGGCACCGTCGTCGCCGTCGACTTCACCGCCGACAGCGTCCGCGTCGCGGTCGGCGACAGCGAGGGCAACATGCTGGCCCGCGAGGAGATCGACTACGACGTGGGGTCCGACGCCGACCGGGCGGTGCGCCGCGCGGCCTGGCTGGCCGAGACCACCCTCCAGCGCGCCAGGATCGACCTGGGCACGGTCTCGTCCGTGGTCGCCTCGGTGCCGGGGCCCATCGACCCGGGCACCGGCGCGGTGGGGCACATCTCCTGCGTGCCCCGGTGGGCGGGGTTCCACCCCGCCAGGGCGCTGACCGAGCGGCTGGGCCTGGAGGTCCTGGCCGAGAACGACGCCAACCTCTCCGTCCTGGCCGAGCAGCACCGCGGGGCGGGCACGGGGGCCGAACACGTCATCCACCTGGTCATCGGCGACGGTGTGGGGGCGGGCATCATGATGTCCGGCCGGCTCTTCCGCGGCGCGGGCGGAACGGCGGGGGAGATCGGGCACATCGCGCTGGACCCGCGCGGCCAGGTCTGCCGGTGCGGCAACCGGGGCTGCCTGGAGACCTTCGTCGGCGCGAACTACCTGCTGGACATGCTGCCGCAGAACACCGACGTCGCCCGGGGGCCGGGGCCGGCACGGGTGGGCGACCTGGTCGGGGCGGCCGCGGAGGGCGACCCCGGGAGCCGCCGGATCATCGCTGAGGCGGGCACCGCGCTGGGCCAGGGGATCGCGATCATGGCCAACCTGTTCAACCCGGACCGCGTGATCGTCGGCGGCGACCTGGCGGAGGCCGGGGAGCTGCTGCTGGACCCGATGCGGCGGGCGATGGAGCTGGGATCGCTGGGCAGCGCGCTGGAGCGTCTCTCGCTGGTGCGCGGCGAACTGGGGCGGGACGCCGCCCTGTACGGGGCGCTGCGCATGGCCTCGCAGCACTCGAACTGATCCCCCCGCCCCTCCCCGCCGGGCCGCGGGCGTCTGCCGCCCGCGGGCGCCGGGCGGCGGTCCGCGCGCGTGCGCTCCTGCGGACTCCGACGGGGCGGCGCGGGTGCCGGCGCAGACCGACCCGGAGGCCGACCGGGGGTGAAGGGCCGGTGAACCGCGAGGTCACCGCCTGCGCCGGGCCGGTCACGGGTAAAACCTGAGACTTCCTCACATGGACGCCCACGCTCGGGTTCCCGCTCTGGCCTGGGTTTTTGATTCATTCAGCTCCTGAACTCAAGACCCGTGATGTTTCGGTTATGTGTTCAGGAGTTGACGCCAAGGTGGCGACGGGGTTTGACTGCACACCACCACTCGCGAGTTCTCCACCGTGAAACCCCCCGTCATGAGAGGCACCAGCGTTGAGTACACGACGCTTCGCACCGCACCGCAGGGCCACCGCAGGCCTGGCGGCCACCGCCGCACTCGCCCTCCTCGCCTCCGGCTGCGCCGGCCTCACCACCACCGGTGGCGAGGGCGAGCAGGAGACCCAGAGCGTGGAGGAGGGCTTCCACGTCGGACTCCTCCTCCCCGAGCTCCAGACCGCCCGCTACGAGGCCTTCGACAAGCCCTACTTCGAAGAGGCGCTCAACGAGCTCTGCCCGGAGTGCGAGCTCTCCTACGCCAACGCCGACCAGGACGTCGACGAGCAGCAGACCCAGGCCCAGGCCATGCTGACCGACGGGGTGGACGTCCTGGTCCTCGACGCCGTCGACTCCGCCGCGGCGGCCGGAACCGTCAACGAGGCCAGGTCCCAGGGCGTGCCGGTCGTGGCCTACGACCGCCTCGCCGAGGGCGGCGTCGACATGTACGTCTCCTTCGACAACTTCCGGGTCGGACAGGTCCAGGGCGAGGCCCTGCTCGCGGCCCTGGAGGAGGACGGCAACGAGGACGGCCAGATCGTCATGATCAACGGCTCGCCCACCGACCCCAACGCGGCGGACTTCAAGGCGGGCGCCCACGACGTCCTCGACGGCGCCGTCGAGATCGGCCAGGAGTTCGACACCCCGGACTGGTCGCCCGACCAGGCCAACAGCCAGATGGAGGGCGCGATCACCTCCCTGGGCGTCGACGAGATCGCCGGCGTCTACTCCGCCAACGACGGCATGGCCTCGGGCGTCATCTCGGCCCTGCGCAGTGCCGGGGTCGCGGTCGAGGACCTTCCGCCCGTCACCGGCCAGGACGCCGAGCTCGCCGGGATCCAGCGCGTCGTCGCCGGTGAGCAGCACATGACCGTCTACAAGGAGATCCGCCCCGAGGCCGAGGTCGCCGCCGCCATGGCGGTCGCCCTGGGCACGGGCGAGGACCTCCAGCTCGACGGCTACGAGATCACCGAGGTCGAGGACGCCAACGGGGAGGCCGTCACCGCGGTCCTGCTCGACGTCATCGTCGTGACCGAGGACAACGTCCTGGACACCGTCGTGGCCGACGAGGTCTACAGCGTCGAGGAGATCTGCACCGACGACTACGCCGACACCGACTTCTGCCAGGAAAACCTCTAGAAGCGGCGCGAAGTCCCCAGCGCTCGGGGGCGGGCGGCTGAGCCCGCACCGCCCCCGGCCGGGACGAGGAGAGAGAAACGAGCGCATGAGCACACCCGTCCTGGAACTGTCCGGGATCTCCAAGACCTTCGGCGCCGTCAGGGCCCTGAGCGAGGTCGACTTCCAGGTCCGCCCCGGCGAGGTCGTCGCCCTGCTCGGCGACAACGGCGCGGGAAAGTCCACACTGGTCAAGGTCATCGCCGGCGTCCACCCCGCGGACAGCGGCGGGAGCATCGCGTGGGACGGAAAGCCGGTCGGCATCTCCGCCCCCGCCGACGCCCAGCGGCTCGGGATCGCGACGATCTACCAGGACCTCGCCCTGTGCGACAACCTGGACATCGTCGGCAACCTGTTCCTGGGCAACGAGAAGCTGCACTTCCCCGGAACCCTCGACGAGGTCGAGATGGAGAGCCGGGCCAGGGAGCTCCTCGACTCCCTGTCGGTGAGCATCCCCGACCTGCGCGTCCCCGTGGCCTCCCTCTCCGGGGGCCAGCGCCAGATCATCGCCATCGCCCGCTCCCTGCTGGGGCAGCCGCGCGTGGTCATGCTCGACGAGCCGACCGCGGCCCTGGGAGTGGCCCAGACCGCCCAGGTCCTCGACCTGATCGAGCGCCTGCGGGACCAGGGGCTCGGCGTGGTCCTGATCAGCCACAACATGGCCGACGTCCGCGCGGTCGCCGACCGCGCCGTGGTGCTGCGGCTGGGCCGCAACGCGGGGGACTTCCCCATCGCGGAGACCAGCTACGAGGAGATCGTGGCCGCCATCACCGGGGCCGCCGACAACCCGGTCAGCCGCCGCTCCGACCGCACCGGCTCCTCGGCCCTGGCCACGGAGGACAACCGATGACACAGCAGACCCACCTCTCCCACGAGTCCGAGGACGGGACACCCGAAGCGGGCGAGGCCAGGCGCGACCCCCGCCTCCTCGCCACGGCGGCCTCTCCCCGGGGCTGGCTCCAGGCGCTCCGGCGCAACCTGAGGGGCGGGGAGCTCGGCCCCCTCCCCGTCGTGGTCGGACTGCTGCTGATCGGCATCGTCTTCCAGTCGATGAACGACCGGTTCCTGTCCCCGCAGAACCTGTCCAACCTGACCGTGCAGATCGCCGCCGTCGGCCTGATGACCACCGGCGTCATCATGGTGCTGCTCCTCGGCGAGATCGACCTGTCGATCGGCTCGGTCTCCGGTCTGTCCGCGGCGGTCCTGGCCGTCCTCGCGGTGAACACGGGCCTGCCCGAGTGGGCCGCCATCGCCGCGGCCGTCGGGGTCGGGCTCCTGATCGGCCTGCTCCACGGCGTCATCTTCGCCAAACTGGGGGTGCCGGCCTTCGTGGTCACCCTCGCGGGCCTCCTCGGCTGGCAGGGCGTGCACCTCTACCTGATGGGCGCCGACGGCACCATCAACACCAGTCCCAGCGGCGCCATCGCGATGCTCACGCAGACGTACTTCGTCCCCTTCATGGGATGGGCCATCGCCGGCATCGTCATCGTGCTCTACCTGATCGCCGTCTTCGCGGTCGAACGGCGCCGGCGCCTGGCGGGGCTGCCCTACAAGCCCCTGGAGGAGGTCCTCTTCCGCGCGGCCCTGCTCACGGTGCCGATCGTCGGCGGCGTCTGGGTGCTCAACCAGTACAAGGGCGTGCCCCTGGCGTTCCTCATCTTCGTGGGCTTCGTGGTCGTCCTCGACCTCGTGCTGCGCAAGACCCGCTACGGGCGGATGGTCTACGCCGTCGGCGGCAACTCCGAGGCCGCCCGCCGGGCGGGCATCAACGTCGACCTGATCCGCATCTCGGTGTTCGGCATCGCGTCGACCCTGGCCGCGCTCGGCGGCATCATGCTGGTCTCCCGCAACTTCGCCGCCAGCGTCTCCACCGGCAGCGGGGCGGAGCTGATGATGGCCATCGCCGCGGCCGTCATCGGCGGGACGAGCCTCTTCGGCGGCCGGGGCAACGCCTACTCCGCCCTCCTGGGCGGCCTGGTCCTGGGCGCGATCACCTCCGGCCTCCTGCTGCTCCAGATGGACACCTCGGTGCGCTTCATGATCACCGCGGCCGTCCTCCTGGTCGCGGTCATCCTCGACGCGGTCTCGCGGCGGGGCCGCAAGACCCACGCACGGGGCGGTGCCTAGGCGTACCGACCTGAGAGATCGGTGACGCGGGAGGCGGGGGCTGTGCTCCCCGCCTCCCGCCCGGCCCGGTCCGGCGCCCCGTGCGCCGGGCCGGGCCCCCGCCGTCCGCCGGGTCGCGGACGCGCACCCGGTTCGGTCATCCCATGCTCCTATCTCCTAATCCCGGTAGGGATGAGTGAGATGTAACGTCCCACGGCGTGCCCGCAGATATCTCCGCAGTCCCGCCCCCGTCCGCCCTCCCGACCCACCCGGCCGCCGCCCCGGCGCTCGCGGAGTACTTCTCACCGACCGGCCACGGCCTCCTCGGGGAGTCGGACCTGTGGGCGTTCGTCCTCGTGTGCGTCGTCGCGATCGTGCTCGGGGCGGCGGTCCAGAGCGCCGTCGGCCTCGGACTCGGCCTGGTCGCCGCGCCCGTCATCTCCTTCCTCGACCCCACGCTGATGCCGGGGAGCCTGCTGGTGACGGTCATCGTCCTGCCCGTCCTGACCCTCTTCCAGGAGTGGCGGCACGTGGACTGGCGGGGGCTCGCGTGGGGCCTTCCCGCGCGCGTGCCCGGGACCGTGCTGGGGGTGTGGGTGGTCGCCGTCCTGGAACCCCGCGCCCTCGCCGGCGCCGTCGGCGTCATGGTGCTCGTCGCCGTCGCCCTCTCGGTCCTGTCCCTGCGCGTGCGCATCACCCCGGGGTCGCTCGTGGCCGCGGGGGCCCTGTCCGGCTTCGCGGGCACCGCCACCTCGGTGGGCGGACCGCCGATGGCCCTGCTCTACCAGCACGAGGAGCCCTCGCGGGTGCGGGCGACCCTCGCCGCGTTCTTCCTGTTCGGCGGCGCGTTCTCCCTGGCGGCGCTCACCGCGGGCGGCCAGATGGACGTCCGCACCGCCGTGGTCGGTGCTGCCGCCGTCCCCTTCGTCGTCCTCGGGTTCCTGCTCGGCAACGTCCTGCGCCGCCGCTTCGACGCGGGGCGGCTGCGCGTGGCGATGCTGTGCGTGGTGGGCGCCTCCGCCGCCGGCCTGCTCGCGCAGGCCGTCCTCGGGTGACCCCGGACACGTCCGGGGCCGCCGGGAAACGCCAGGCGGACCCGGGGAGCCCCGGCCTCCCCGGAGCGCCCTCGGGCACCCCCGGCCCGGGCAACTGGGACAACTCCGTTCCCGAAACCGAGTAATGTACGCCAAAACCCGCGATACGCGGGGCGTTCCGCGCGGCTCCGACCGCCTGGCGGGGGGTCCGCCGCGCGCGGGCCGCCTCCGGGGTCGTAGCCGTCGCAGGGCTGGGTAGGACCCGTGGACGCACACCCATAAACTCGGGTATGTATACCTGCCGGTAGCCAAAACCGGCCCACGTCAGGGGCCCGGGCTGGCACACTCAACGGACACGCTGGACGAGGGGACTGACGAGACAGTGGCACTGTTCGAGTCGATACACAATCCGGAAGCTCTCAAGAAGCTTCCGGCCGACCAGCTCCCGACGCTGGCACAGGAGATCCGGGACTTCCTGGTCGACTCCTGCTCCCAGACCGGCGGGCACCTCGGTCCCAGCCTCGGGGTGGTCGAGCTGACCATCGCCCTGCACAGGGTCTTCGACTCGCCGAAGGACCCCATCCTGTTCGACACGGGCCACCAGGCCTACGCGCACAAGGTCCTCACCGGCAGGCACGACTTCTCCGACCTCAAGTCGGAGGGCGGGCTCTCCGGCTACCCCTCCCGTGCGGAGTCCGAGCACGACTTCGTCGAGAACTCGCACGCGTCCACCGCGCTCTCCTACGCCGACGGCATGGCCAAGGCCAACGAGGTGCGGGGCCGCAGGGACCGCACCGTGGTCGCGGTCATCGGCGACGGCGCCCTCACCGGCGGCATGGCCTGGGAGGCGCTCAACAACATCGCCGAGCGCAAGGACCGCCGCCTCGTCATCGTGGTCAACGACAACGGCCGCTCCTACTCGCCGACCAGGGGCGGGCTCGCCGACCACCTCGCCTCGCTGCGCATGGCCCCCGGCTACGAGCAGGCCCTGGACCTGGCCAAGACCACCCTCAACCGCACCCCGGTCGTGGGCCAGCCCATCTACGAGGCCCTGCACGGCCTCAAGAAGGGCATCAAGGACGCCATCCAGCCGCAGATGATGTTCGAGGACCTGGGGCTCAAGTACCTCGGCCCCATCGACGGCCACGACGAGCAGGGCCTGGAGAAGGCCCTGCGCCGCGCCCGCGACTTCGGCGGCCCGGTCATCGTGCACTGCATCACCCAGAAGGGCAAGGGCTACGCCCCGGCGGAGAACCACGACGAGGACCAGTTCCACGCCCCGGGCCCCTTCGACGTCGCCACCGGCCTGGCCAAGCCCGGGTCGAAGGCCGTCAAGTGGACCTCGGTCTTCGCCGACGCCATGGTGGAGATCGGCGCGGAGCGCGAGGACGTGGTGGCCATCACCGCCGCCATGCTCCACCCCACCGGCCTCAACAAGTTCGCGGACGCCTACCCGGACCGCATCTTCGACGTCGGCATCGCCGAGCAGCACGCCGCCACCGCGGCCACGGGCATGGCCATGAACGGCCTGCACCCGGTGGTCGCGGTCTACGCGACCTTCCTCAACCGCTGCTTCGACCAGGTGCTCATGGACGCCGCCCTGCACCGCCAGGGCGTCACCTTCTGCCTGGACCGCGCCGGGATCACCGGCAACGACGGCGCCAGCCACAACGGCATGTGGGACATGTCCATCCTCCAGGTGGTCCCCGGACTCCGCCTGGCCGCCCCCCGCGACGCCGAGCGCCTCCGCCTCCTGCTCAACGAGGCGGTCGCCGTCGACGACGCCCCCACCGTCGTGCGCTACCCCAAGGGCGCCGTGGCCGAGCAGGTGGACGCGGTCGGCCGGATCGGCTCCATGGACCTGCTCCGCCGCGCCGCCGACGACGGCCACGCCAAGGACCTGCTCATCGTCGGCGTGGGCACCATGGCCCAGGTCGCCTGCGAGGTCGCCGACCGGATGGCCGTCCAGGGCATCGGCGTCACCGTCGTCGACCCGCTGTGGGTCAAGCCGCTGGACGAGGCCCTGGTCGGCGAGGCCGCCGAGCACAGCGTCGTGGCCGTCATCGAGGACAACGGCCGCACGGGCGCCGTGGGCGACGCTGTGGCGCGCCTGCTGCGCGACCACGACGTGGACGTGCCGGTGCGCACGTTCGGCATCGCCCAGGAGTTCCTGGACCACGCCAAGCGCGACGACATCCTCCGGGCACAGGGGCTGACGCCCCAGGAGCTGTCCCGCAAGCTCACCGGGACGGTCTCCCGGTACACGGAGACGCGCAAGGGCGCCGAGGAGCTGGCCGACGAGAAGGCCTGACCCCCGGGCGCCGCGCGGACCGGCCCGGACGGGAACCCCGTCCGGGCCGGTCCGCGTCCGGGACACGGCGCACCGCGGCCGACCCCTCGATCCGTCCCCGGGCTGTCAGAATGGGACCATGACCTCTCAGCCCGTCCGGCGGGAAGCCGGGGCCGACGACGCGCTCCGTGTGGCCGTGATCGGCTCCGGCCCGGCCGGCGTCTACACCGCCGACGCCCTCACACGGCAGCGGCGCGTCCCCGTCCGGGTGGACGTGATGGACCGACTGCCCACCCCCTACGGCCTCGTGCGCTACGGGGTCGCGCCCGACCACACCAAGATCAAGGGTGTGGCCGGGGCCCTGCGGGGCGTGCTGGAGCACCCCGACGTGCGCTTCGTCGGCGGGGTCGAGTTCGGTTCCGACCTCACCCGCGCCGACCTGGCCCGCTCCTACCACGCGGTCGTCTACGCCACCGGAGCCCCGGTGGACCGCCGCATGGGCGTGCCGGGGGAGGACCTCCCCGGGAGCGTCGCCGCGACCGACTTCGTCAACTGGTACTGCGGCCATCCCGACAGCGAGCTCGCGGGGTTCGTGCTCGACGCCGAGGAGGCCGTCGTGGTGGGGGCGGGCAACGTCGCCCTGGACGTCGCCCGCATCCTGGCCAAGACCGCCGACGAACTTCGGCACACCGACATACCCGAGCCGGTCCTGGAGGTGCTCGCCGCCAGCAGGGTGCGCACCGTCCACATCCTGTCCCGGCGGGGGCCCCTCCAGGCCCGGTTCACCGCGCCCGAGCTGCGCGACCTGCTCGCCCTGCCCGGAGCCGACGTGGTCGTGCCCGCCGAGCAGGTGGACGTCGACCCCGCGGCGGTGGGCACGGGCACGCACGAGACGCGCATGGTGGCCCGCGCCGCGCGCACCAACATCAAGCTCCTCCGGGAGCACGCGGGGCGCGCCCCCGAGGGGCGTCCCCGCACCGTGCGCCTGCACTTCTGGGCCCGGCCGCAGGAGGTCCTCGGCGGGAGCCGCGCCACGGGGGTGCGGGTGGAGCACACGCGCCTGGACGACGGGGGACGCCTCGTCGGAACGGGGCGGACCACCGACCTGGACGCCGGGCTGGTGCTGCGCTCGGTCGGCTACGCGGGGGCCCCGCTGCCGGGCGTGCCGTTCGACGCCGAGGGGCGCACGGTCCCGCACGACGAGGGCCGAGTTCTGGACGAGGGGGGCCGGGTGGTCCGCGGGGACTACGTCGCCGGGTGGGTCAAGCGGGGCGCGACCGGGGTCATCGGCACCAACAAGTCCGACGCGGCGGCCACGGTCAGGTCCCTGCTGCGGGACGCCCCGGAGCTGCGCGCGGAGGTTCCGGACCCGGTGCCGCTGGAACAGGTCCTGGAGGAGCGGGGGATCGCGCACAGCTGGTACGACGACTGGCTGCGCATCGACGCGGCCGAGGCCCGCCAGGCGGCGGAGCTGGAGCGCGGGGAGCGGGTCAAGCTCCACGGCTGGGAGGCCTACCGGAAGGTCGTCGACGGCTGATCAGGTGACCTCGCCCGGTGCGGCGCCGTAGGTGTTGCAGGCGCTCACGGTCTCCTCGGACCAGCCCTGCTCCAGCCAGAACGCCCGGTTGCTCGCGCTGCCGTGGGTGTCGAGGTCCCCGCCCGAGTTGAAGTTGGCGTTGACCACCTCCAGGACGTCCCCGTCGCCGCCGGTGACACCGCGCAGCCCGATCCCGGCCATGCACTCGGCCTGGAGCTCGGTGCGCCGGAGGGTGTCGAGCTCGTCGTCCTCGCTCCCGGCGTTCCAGCGCATGTCGTGCGAGACGTCGAGGATGCCGGTGGCGGACTGCACGTGGTGGCCGTACTCGTGTCCCATCAGGGCGATCCAGACGTCCTCGCGCTCGTCCACGGGGATCTGGGCGCTGAGCTGGCGCACGTTGGGCAGGACGACGGTGATGCGGTTCCAGTCGCTCTCGTAGTACGCGAGCGTGTACCCCTCCTCCTCGCCGGTGTCGGGCGACTCGCGGGTGACGGTGATCTCCGGGGTCCGGGAGGACAGGCCCAGGTCGTCCATGACCGGGGCCCAGAGCAGGTCCAGGCACTCGCCGGTGGTGGTCGCGAAGTCCTGCCACGACTCGTCCGAGCCGATGTCCAGCGCGGGGGTGTCGCAGTCGACGGCCTCCGGCATCGGAGCGTCGTAGAGGGGGTGGTCGGCGATGTCGATCTCGACGGCGTTGGGCCGGGCCGCCAGGTCCTCGTCGTAGAGGGCGGACAGGTCGGTGCCGGTCGGCTGCGGCTCCGGCTGCGGCGTCGTCGAGACCATGACGATGCTGGCGACCAGGGCGGCGACGGCGATCGTGCCCGCCACGGACGAGCCGACCAGGACGCCGAGGCCGCGGCGGCGCTGCGGCGGCGGGGGCTGCCCCCACGGCTGCCGGGGCGGCGGCCACGGGCCGTGTCCGCCGGGCTGCCCGTGGTAGGGGGCGGACGGGTGGTGGACCGGTGCGGCGTACGGGGGGAGGGGCGGGTACGGTCCCGTCCGCGGGAACGGCTGCCCGGGCGCCGCGGGGCGGCCGGGGGCGTGGAACGGGTGGAGCGTGTGGGCCGTCGTCCCCGGGTCCTGCGGGCCGGGGGGCCGGCCGGGGGCGGGGAACCCCTGCCGCCCGGGGAGGGGGCCCTGCCACGAGGAGGTCGGCGGGCCCTGGGGCTGCCGCGCGCCCGGCAGGGGAGGGTGTGCGTACCGTCCCGTGGAGCCGGGGTCCGGGGCGGGCGGCCCGTCCTCGGAGGAGGGCGCGGGGGCGTGGCCGGCCTCCCGGTCGGCGGAGGCGCCGCCGGCGGCGGTCACCCCCTGGGAGGAGGGGGCCGGGTCCGCGGGCCGGGCAGGCCCGTGCTCCCCCTCCGGCGCGGGTTCGGACGGCAGGGGGGACGCTTCTCCGTCGCCCGCTCCGGAGGGGGAGGGGGCGTCTGCGGGGCCGGGCTGGTCGGGGCGGGGGGCGTCGCCCCGTTCACCGCCGGGTCGGTTCTCCACGGGGTCCGTCCTCGCTAGGGTGCCAGAGCCCACCGGGCTGGGGCCGGATACGCCCCGGGGCGAATCCGACAAGATGCACAGAGCTTCAGTATGGGGCCTAAGGGGGCGTACCGATGGTAACCGGCGTACTGCTCTCCGGCGGCCGGTACCGGACGCCGAGGCCCGCCAACAGGTTCTGAAGCTCGGACTCGAAGAGCGGTTCCATGTCCTGCATCACGAAATCGAGGTGTTGGAACACCTCCATGCACACGACCCCGTACAGGCGCACCCAGCAGCTGCTGAGCACCATGATCGCCTCCACCGGGATGTGCGGCGCGGAGAAGCCGCAGCTGTCGGCGAAGGCGCGCAGCTCGCGGGCGAGCTCGGGGGTGATGCGGTCCCCGTCCGGCAGGGGGAAGCGCTCCTCGGACAGCAGGCGGTCGAAGAGGGTGTAGAAGGTGGCGCCGAACCTGCGCCCGGCCTCCAGCGCCGGGGCCGGGTCGGCCTCCGGGTCCAGGCGGGCGCGCGGGCCGAACATGGTGGCGAACTCGGCCGGGTGCGCCACGGCCCAGGACCGGAAGGCCCGCAGGGAGGTGAGGATGCGCAGGTCCGTCTCCCGGTCGGGCACGCTGGCGTCGGCCTCGGCCACCGCGTCGGCCAGCTCCGTGAACATGTCCGCCGTGATCAGTATCAGCAGCGAGTCGATGCCGGAGACGTAGCGGTACAGGCCGGGGGCGGTCATGCCCATCTCGCGGGCGATGGCCCGCAGTGAGACGCCCGCGGTCCCGTGGTCCACCAGGTGCCGCCGGGCGATGGCCTTGATCTCGGACAGTGTGGCCTCGCGCACACGTTCGCGGCGGCTCGGCCGCCCGTCCCCCCGGGCGAGCTGGGATTTCGTCATGTGCTGCGGTACACCCCGTCTCCGGCGCCCCGCCGGGGCGCTGTGGTCCTCGTTGGCGATATTGACAGCGTAACGCCCGCACGCTTTAGTGAACACCGTTAGCAAACACCGTTGACGGACATGAGGGCCGTTCGCTGAGAGGGCGGCGTATGCCGACACACACCGGACTTTTCGGGCGCCTCGGTCTGGGGGCCCACCGCTGGCGCTGGGCCGTCCTGACCGCCACCGCGCTCTTCGCCGTCTTCGCCGCGGTGTGGGGGTCGGGGGTCTTCTCCGACGTGAGCGAGAGCGGGTTCGAGGACCCGGGGTCGGAGTCCTCCGAGGCCACGCGCCTCCTGGAGGAGGGACTGGGACACGACGGCGTCGACATCGTCGCGGTCTACCGCAGCGACGAGATCCAGGTGGACAACCCCACCTTCGCCGCGGCCGTGCAGCGCATCGCCGACGGCATGCCCGACACCGTCGCCGACTTCGACGTCTACCTCGACGAGGAACTCCCCGAGACCGAGCGCGGCATGCTCGTGGCCGAGGACATGCACGCGACCTACATCCCCGTGACCCTCACCGGGGAGAGCCACGCCGAACGCCTCCACCAGTACGAGGAGGTCGCCGAGCACCTGGGGTCCAGCACGCTGGAGGTCCACCTGGGCGGCCCCGTCGCGGTCGAGCACGAGCTGTCCGAGACGGCCGAGACCGACATCGTCCGCGCCGAACTCGTCACCCTGCCGGTCCTGCTGCTCCTCCTCGTCGTGATCTTCGGCGGCCTCGTCGCGGGCCTGGTCCCGCTCGCCGTCGGCGGCCTGGCCATCCTCGGCTCCCTGACCGTCCTGCGCGCCCTGACGTACGTGACCGACGTGTCGGTGTTCGCGGTCAACGTCGCCACCATCCTCGGCCTGGGACTGGCCATCGACTACGGCCTGTTCATGGTCAGCCGGTTCCGCGAGGAACTGGGGCGGGGGCGGGCGATCGGCGACGCCGTGCGCCGCACCGTCGACACCGCCGGCCGCACCGTCGCCTTCTCCGGCATCACCGTCGGCATCGCCTTCGCCGGCCTGCTGTTCTTCCCCCAGCCCATCCTCAAGTCGATCGGCTGGGGTGGCATCGCCGTCGTCCTGTTCGACCTGCTGGCCGCACTGGTCTTCCTGCCGGCCCTGCTCGCCGTGGTCGGCCGGAGGATCAACAGCCTCAGGATCCCCCTGCCCCGGCGCACCGTCACCGGCGCCGTCCACGAGAACGCCGGCTCCTGGGCGCGCCTGGCACGGACCGTCATGCGCGGCCCCGCCGTGTCCCTGGTCGCGGTCGGCGCCGTCCTGCTGGTCTTCAGCTCCGGTCTGGCCTCGACCCAGCTCGGCTCCACCGACCAGCGCTACCTGCCCGGCGACGCGGGCAGCCGGATCGCCACCGAGGCGGTGGCGGAGGACTTCCCGGCGGGCGGTCTGGGCCGCCTCGACGTGGCGGTGGTCGGGGACGCGGGCGAGGAGTCGCTGGAGGAGTACGCCGAGCGCCTGGCGGAGCTGCCCGGGGCCTCGCTCTCCCGGGTCGAGCGCACCGGCGACGGCATCGCCCACGTCTTCGTCGCCTACCAGGGGGAGTCGGACTCCCCGGAGGTCGCGCAGCTGGTGCGCGACGTGCGGGCCGAGCCCGCGCCGGAGGGGGCCGAGCGGACCCTGGTCGGCGGCGTGGCGGCCATGCAGCAGGACAACGTGTCCGCGATCGTCGACTCGGTGCCGACGACGGTGGGCTTCGTCGCCGCCGCGACCCTGTTCCTGCTGTTCCTCGCCTTCGGGTCGATCGTCCTGCCCGTCAAGGCCGTGCTGATGGGCGCGCTGTCGCTGGGCGCCTCCCTGGGCATCGCGGTCTGGGGCTTCCAGGAGGGCGGGTTCGCCGGCCTGCTCGGCTTCGACGCCGTCGGCACGATCGACCCCACCTACCTGGTGCTGATCACGATCGTCTCCTTCGGCCTGGCGATGGACTACGAGCTGTTCCTGCTCAGCCGGGTCCGCGAGGAGTACCTGCGCACGGGGGACAACACCCGGTCGGTGGCGGCCGGCCTCCAGCACACCGGCCAGATCATCACCAGCGCCGCGATCCTGCTCATGGTGGTGCTGCTGGCCATGGGCACCTCGGGCCTGCTGTTCCTGAAGATCATCGGTATCGGCCTGGCCATCGCGGTGCTCGTGGACGCGACCCTGGTCCGCGCGGTCATGGTGCCCGCCACGATGCGCCTGCTCGGCAGCGCCAACTGGTGGCTGCCGCGACCCCTCCGGTGGCTCCACGACCGCGTCGGGATCTCCGAGGGCGGGGACGACGAGGACGCCGCCGCGCCCGGTGACCGGGCACGGGACGGGGACCGGGAGCCCGCCGGGGTCTGACACGGCAAGGAGCGCTCCCCGGCGGCATGCCGCCGGGGAGCGCTGTGCTCGGCGCCTGCCGGGCCGACCGGGCCCGGCGTGCCGGCCGTCACGTGCGGTCGGGTGCTGCGGTGCGGTGCGTCGGTGCCGGGACGGGGCGCGCTGCCGTCGGGCGGTGTCCGCCGCTCGGGGTCAGGCGTGCGGGGCGGGGATCGGCGCGTGGCGCCGGATGGCGTGGTACAGGTCGTTCAGCTCGGGGCGGGGCGGCATGTTCAGCTCTCCCAGCATCCGTGAGGACAGCCTCTGGTACACGCGTATCGCCTCGGCCGTGCGCCCCGCCTTGTACAGGGCCAGGATCAGCAGCCTGGCCAGGTTCTCCTCCAAGGGGTGGTGGCGCAGGGTGGTGCGCAGCATCCCCACCACGTCGTTGTGGCGGCCGACCTGGATGCTCAGCGCCGCGTACTCCTCCAGCACCACCAGGCGGACGGTCTCCATGAAGTCGCGTTCGTCGTCGAAGGCGATTCCGGGCAGCTCGCCGAGGAGGGGACCCCGCCACAGGGCGAGGGCCTCCCCGAACATCTCCGCCGCGCGTCCCGGCTCCCCGTGCTCACGGAGGTCGCGCGCGGCTTCGACATGGATGTGGAACAGGGTCAGGTCGAGCTGGTCCAGCCTGGCGACGAGCCGGTAGCCCTCGGACCCGCTCTCGATGCGGACCTGGCGGTGGACCGGGAGGCCGGCCAGGGCCCGGCGCAGACCCGAGACGTACTTGTGCACCAGGTTGTTGGCGTAGGCCGGATAGGTCGAACCCCAGACCATGCCGATGATGCGCTGCGTGGTCAGTGACTGGTTGGCGTTGATGGCCAGGGCGGCGAGCACCGCGCGCTGCCTGGGGGCTCCCAGGGGAAGGAAGACGGTGCCGTCGGTGACCGCCAGTTCGCCCAGTACGCCCAGGGTGGTGGTCTCAGGCTGTGTTCTGTGCATTCAGGAGCCTTTCCAGCTGACTCTTCCTCGCGTTGACGTGCTCCTGCTTCTTTCGGTTCTCCGGTCCTTCATTCCGGGTTCCGGCGCCGAGAGAATTCCAGGGTCTTGCGGGGTGGAACAGCGCTCCCAGCTGCTTCGGTGCCGCCGGGGGCGCGGCGAGTCGATCATAAACACGCAGGCCATGCCTGTAAGTAATGGATAAGTTCCGCTCCGGCGCCGACCGCGGTGGCTTCGCAGCCCCTGGGGTTACGGACAAGCCCAAGGCCATCTCTTGTGTTGATAGTCACAATCCCATGACGATCATGGTCCTTGATCAATTGCGCGTGCATTTTCGCAGGTGGATGTGCTGTGCGCGGCAAAATGCGAACTTCTTTCGCGATTCGTCTTCAGGTCTTGTTCAGGGCTCCTTCAGGGCGCCTCCGGATACTCGGTCCTGTGCGGAGGCGGCCCGTGGCCCGCCCGCCCCGACACGGGAACCACCCTTCTTTGCCGTTCCGAACCTCGTCCCCCGGCGCGGAGACGCCTCCCGCCCGGGGAACGTGAACGAAAGGGAAGCACATGAACCACGCAACGACCAGCGCGCAGCCGGCCGCCACCGGGGCCAGCGACCGCGTCACCCTCGCCGGGCTCGACCCCGAGCACGCCGAGGTCCGCGAACTCGACTACGACTCGACGGTGCCCCGTGGGCTCGTCCACCGCAACGCCGTCTCCGAGGTCTTCGTCACCGACTCCCAGCAGACGGGGGAGAGCACCTTCGACGTGGCCGCCCAGCTCCCCCGCGGCCACGTCATGCTGGAGTCGACCGCCTACGACCTGCCCCTGATCCTGGAGGCGTGCCGCCAGACCGGCGTGCTCATCTCCCACCGGCACCTGAACGTCCCCATGGACCGGGCGTTCATCATGCAGCGCATGTCGCTGGACATCACCGACCTCGACGGTCTGCGCCAGGGCTCCGAGCCCGGCCGGCTCCTGGTCCGGACCGAGGCCGACCTCTACCGCAACCAGGCCGGGAAGCTGCGCGGATACGACTTCCGGGGCGACGTCCTGCTGAACGGCACCGAGGTCGCCAAGGCCACCGGCGCGCTCATCTTCGTCAGCAAGCTCACCTACCAGGCACTGCGCAGCAAGGGGCGCAACGCCCTGGACTGGAGCACGGGACCCGCGCCCCGCGCGGTCCCCGCCCGGCCCTCGGTCGTCGGCCGGCGCGACCCGCGCAACGTCGTCATCACCGAACCGGTGCAGCGCGGCGAGGAGGGCTGGAGGGCCACCGTGGTCCCCGACCACAGCCACCCCCACCTGTTCGACCACCCGCTGGACCACCTGCCGGGCAACCTGCTCATCGAGGCCGCCCGCCAGCTGGCGGTCGCGGCCGTGGCGCGCTCCAGCGGACTGGACCCGGCCACCCTGGCCCCCGTCTCGGTGGAGGCGTCCTTCTCCTCGTTCTCCGAGAACGACCTCGCCTCCGTCGTGGAGGCCGACCTGGTCCCCTTCCGCAGCGACGAGCGGTTCGGCCCGGTCATGGGCGCGGACGTCCGCGTCATCCAGCAGGGCGTCGCGGGCAGCACCTTCCGGATCGAGGTGGCGCAGTGGTCCTGAAGCGCATCGAGGCCGTCGTCTGCGACTACGGCGGCGTGCTCACCAACCCGCTCATCGAGACCCTGGAGCACTTCGCCGGGGCCGCGGGGCTGACCCCCGACGCCATCCTCACCGCGATGGGGGCCGCCGCCGAGCGCAACGGCGCCGACCCCATGGCGCTGCTGGAGGTCGGGGCCATCACGGAGGCGGACCTCGTCTCGCAGATCACCGCCGAGCTCCCCGAGGGGGGATGGGCGCTGCCCGAGGGCCGGACCTTCGGCGAGGCCTGGTTCGCCGGGCGCACCGGGAACCGGGAGTTCGCCGAGTTCCTGGGCCGGCTGGGCGGGGACGGCTACCGCATCGCCCTGCTCACCAACAACGTCATCGAGTGGGAGGAGCTGTGGCGGGCCACCGTCCCCGCCGACGACCTCTTCGAGGTCGTGGTGAACTCCGCGCACGAGGGCGTGCGCAAACCCGACGCCGAGATCTACGAGCGCCTCCTCGCGCGACTGGACCTGACGCCCGACCGCTGCCTCTTCGTGGACGACCTGGAGGCGAACCTGGAGCCCGCGGCCAGGATGGGCATGGCCACGGTCCGCTTCCGCGACAACGCCCAGGCGATCGCCGACGTGACCGCGCTCCTGGACGCGGCGGGCGAGCCCCGGCGAGCGGCGGAGGGGGTCCTGTGAGCGCCCCCGGCCCGCAGCCGCAGGTGCTGGTGGTCGGCGCCGGGCCCACCGGGCTCGCCGCCGCGTGCACCCTGCTCCAGAACGGCGTGCCCTGCCGCGTGGTCGAACGCCGCGCGGGGGTCGCCGAGGAGCCCAAGGCGCTCATCCTGTGGAGCGGGGCCCTGGAGGTCCTGCGCAGGCTCGGCGTCCACGAGAGGGTGATCGGCCAATCCCTCCCGCTGGCGTCGGCGTCCTACTTCTCCGGCGGACGCAGGATCGGCGGGGTGCGCTTCGGCGGTCTGGAGGGGACCGCCTTCCCCGGCCCGGTCTGCCTGCCCCAGCCCGGCACCGAGCAGGCGCTCTACGACCGCCTCCTCGAACTCGGCGGGTCCGTCGAGTGGTCCACCCAGGTCCACTCGGCGGAGCCGACGGGGGAGGGCGTGCGGGTCGTCCTCGGTCCCTCGGGGGACCCGGACAGCCGGGAGGAGGTCTCCGCGGCCTGGGTGGTGGCCGCGGACGGCAGCCGCAGCGCGGTCCGCGAGTCGCTCGGCGTGGCCTTCGAGGGCGACACCTACGACCGCGTGTTCCTGCTCAGCGACGGGGTGGTGAGCGGCCCCGTGCCCGAGAAGGAGGCCCAGTACCACCTCACCCCCGACGGGGTGCTGGTGATCGTGCCGCTGCCGGGCGGCGGGCACCGGGTGTTCTTCGACATCGCCCCGGACGGGGACACCGAGCCGCCCGGCGACGAACTGCTCGCCCGGCTGCTCGCCGAGCGGGGACCCGCGGGGATGCGCATCGAGAGCGTGTGGTGGCGCAGCCGCTTCCGGGTCCACGCCCGGGTGGCGCGCGAGTTCCGGCGCGGGCGCGTGCTCATCGCCGGGGACGCGGCCCACCTGCACAGCCCGGCGGGAGGCCAGGGGCTCAACACCGGCATCCAGGACGGTTTCGACCTGGGCTGGAAACTGGCCTCCGTGCTCCGGGGCGCCCCGGAGGGGCTGCTGGACAGCTACCCGCTCGAACGCAGGCCCACCGCCCAGGCGGTGGTGCGCAGCGCGGACCAGCAGACCCGCACGTGGATGGTGCGGGCGCCCCTGGCGCGCCTGGTCCGCGACACGCTCATGCGCACGCTCTCGGCGTCGGGCCTGCTGGAGAAGCGGCTGGTGCCGCAGTTGGCCCAGATCTCCCCGGACCTGCGGGAGAGCCCCGCCGTCACCGCGCCCCCGCCCGGCTGGCGGGAGCGCGAGGCGGTGGGGAACGCGGTCCCGGGCCGGCGGATCGGCGACGCGCCGCTCGTCCCCGCGGCCGGGACCAAGGCCGAGAGCCTGCACGACTACCTCGCCTCCGGGCGGCAGGCGCTGCTGGTCGGCGGCTCCTCCCGGAGGGCCGCCGACGCGGCGGCCGAGCTGAGGCGCGCGGTCCCCGAGGACGTGGACGTGCTCCTGCTGACCGGCCGCGACGTCGCGGCGCCCGACCCCGCGGCCCACGACGTGGCCCGGTGGGGCGGGCCCCCGGGGGGCGGGGCCGGGCGCGAGTGGGTGGTGCACGTGCGTCCGGACGCGGTGGTCGCCTCGGTCGCCGTCCTGGACCCCGGCTGGCGGGCGGAGGACTTCCTCGGCTCCGCGCCGCTGCCGCGGGTCCAGCACTCCCCCAAGTAAACGATATGTGAACCCTATTGTTTAGGTGAATGATCGTCGCATGCTTATACGATACTGTGGCGACGACGGTACACGCCGTGGCGGTCGGAGCCTTCCGACCGCCACCGGCGGTCCCGCGCGCACAAGAAGAACGGGGGTGGCACGATGCTCGACGCGTTGACCGGGCTGACCACGCGCAGACCCTGGTGGGTGCTGTTCGCCGCCCTGCTGGCCGTGGTCGGGGCCGTGGTCCTGGGCTCCGGGGTCGCGGACCGGCTCCGCGCGGGCCAGGGCACGGAGGACCCCTTCTCCGAGTCCGCCCTGGCGGGCGACGTCCTGGAGGAGCACTTCCCCGACAGCCGGCCCAACCTGATCCTCCTGGTCGAGGCCGAGGCGGGGGTGGACGACCGCGAGGTCGCCCGCAGGGCGCTCGGACTGGCCGAGGGGCTGGCCTACGAGGACGCCGTCGCAGGCGTCACCTCCTACTGGCAGACCGGCTCCGAGGAGCTCAAGTCCGACGACGGATCCCGCGCCCTCATCGCCGCCCATGTGAGCGGCACGGAGGACGAGGCGGGGCCCGCCGTCGCCGCGATCGCGGAGGCCTACGGAGGGGAGCACGGCCCCCTCACCGTCAGCGTCGGCGGGCAGACCGCCGTCCTGAACGACATCGAGTCGACCATCGCCGAGGACCTCCTGCGCTCGGAGCTGATCGCCCTCCCCCTGACCCTGCTCATCCTGGTGTGGGTCTACGGCAGCGTCGTCTCGGCGGTCCTCCCCCTGCTGGTCGGGGTGGTCGCCATCATCGGGACCAACGCCGCCCTCTACGTGATCGCCGGGTTCACCGACGTGTCGGTCTTCGCCCAGAGCCTCACCATCGCCCTCGGGCTGGGCCTGTCGATCGACTACGCCCTGCTCATGGTGCGCCGGTTCCGGGCCGAGCTGGCCGCCGGGGCCGACCCGCCCACGGCCACCGCCGTCACCGTCCGCACGGCCGGGCGCACGGTGGTCTTCTCCGCCCTGGCCATCTCCGCCGCCCTGGCCGCGATGCTGCTCTTCCCGCTCTACTTCCTGCGCTCCTTCGCCTACGCGGGCGTGACGGTGGTGGCGCTGGCGGCCCTCGCCTCACTGGTGGTGCTCCCGGCCCTGCTCACCCTCCTCGGCCACCGCGTCAACTCCCTGGACCCGCGCCGCCTGCTCCGCCGCCGCGCCGGCGCGGCCGAACCCCTCTCCCCGGAGGACGCCGCCGACCGGCGCTGGCAGCGGCTCACCCGCCTCGTCATGCGCCGCGCCCCCCTCTTCGCCTCCGTGTCGCTCATCGTCCTGGTCGTCGCCGGGCTGCCCTTCCTCCGGGTGGAGTTCGGCATGGCCGACGACCGCCAGCTGCCCGCCGAGACCGAGTCGCGCCAGGTCATGGACATCATCCGCGACGATTTCAGCTCGACCGCGACCGGAGCGGTCGACGTGCTCGTCCACAGCCCCCCGCAGGACACCGACGCCGCCGCCCTCGACGCCTACGCCTCCGCCCTGTCCTCCCTGGACGACGTCGACGAGGTCCGCTCGCCCCTGGGCGTGTACTCCGACGGCGCCAACACCCGGGCCCGCACCCCCGTGGACGCCCTGCGCGAGTCCGACGACCTCGCCTACCTCCAGGTGATGCCCGACCCCGGGGTGGAGGACATCTCACCCCAGAGCCAGGACCTGGTCCGCGCCATCCGCGCGGTCGACACCCCGCTGGAGACGTCCGTCTCCGGCCAGGCCGCGGCCGTCGTGGACGCGCAGGCCGCGATCGCCGAGCAGATCCCGCTCGCGCTGACGGCCGTCGTCGTGAGCATGCTCGTCCTCGTCTACCTGCTCACCGGCAGCCTGGTCCTGCCGCTGCTGTCCGTGCTCTTCAACGCGCTCAGCCTCACCGCCATGTTCGGCGCGGTGGTCTGGATCTTCCAGGACGGCAACCTGAGCGGGCCGCTGGGATTCACCCCCACCGGGTTCATCGACACCGCCCTGCCCGTCCTCATGTTCTGCATCGCCTTCGGCCTGTCCATGGACTACGGCGTCTTCCTGATGTCCAGGATGCGCGAGGAGTACGACCGGGTGGGCGACCACCGCGCGGCCGTCGAACTCGGCCTCCGGCGCACCGGCGGCATCATCACCGCGGCGGCCGTCACCCTGGCCGTCGTCCTGCTCGCCATCGGCGCCTCCCGCGTCACCAACACGATGATGCTCGGCTGGGGCGTGGCCCTGGCGGTGGTCGTCGACGCCACCGTCGTGCGCTGCTTCCTGGTGCCCTCGGTGCTGCGCATGACCGGGCGGGCCACCTGGTGGGCCCCCGAGCCGCTGCGCCGCTTCCACCGGGCCTTCGACGCGACCCTCGGCGAGGGCGCGGCCGAGCCCGTCCGCCCGCACGGGCCGGGCGGGGACGCACCGGACACCGGGGCGGCCCCCTCCGACACCACGACCGGCCGCCCCGCGACCCCGGAGGAGGGCCCCGCGCCCGCCCCGGTCGCGGAGCCCGACAGGAAGAACACCGAGGTGGCCCATGTCCGGGACTAGGAAGGCCCTGATCGCCGGGGCCGGCGCCGCCGCCGTGGCCGCCGCCGTGCTCGTGCTGCTGCCCGCGGGCGGCTCCGGGACCTCCGCGGCGCCCGTGCCCACGGCGGAGGAGCGGGCCGAGGCCACCGCGCGCCGGATGGCCGGAGCCGACATCGTCGACGTTCCCGTCTCCTTCACCGTCACCAACGGCAACGACTCCCGGCTGCCGTGCAACAGCGACGGCGGCGAGTACACCCTCCGGGGGCACCTGACCGCCCCGGCGGCGGCACTCGCGCAGGAGGACCCCGCCGTCACCGTCTACCAGCACGGACAGGCGGCGGGGGAGTGGTTCTGGCGCATGGACGAGCCCGGCCTCCACCACGCGGAGGAGATGGCCCTGCTCGGCCAGGCCTCCCTCACGCTGGACCGGCTCGGCTACGGCTCCAGCGACCGCCCTGACGGCATGGCCCTGTGCCTGGGGAGCCAGGCCGACATGGCGTCGCAGGTCATCGCCCAGGTCCGCGAGGGCGACTACACGGTCGGGGACCCCGCGGCGCTGGACGGCGGCGTCCCGGCCTTCGACCGGGTCACCCTGGCCGGGCACCACAGCGGCGCCCAGATCGCCCAGATCACCGCCTACTCCTTCGAGGGGGCCGGGGCGCCCGACGCCCTGGTCCTGATGGCCTGGAGCGGCACCGGCGTCACCGACCGCGCCAACGCCCGCTTCTTCGGCGGCCTGGCCTCCTGCATGCAGGGAGGGGTCCCCGCCGACGCCGGCGCGGGTCCGCCCGACCCGGACGGGGACGACCCCGCCGGATACACCTACGTCGACGTCGGCGACACGTCCTTCACCAGGGCCAACTTCCACGACACCTCCACACCGGCCGCCGCGCTCGCCGCGTCCCTCCAGGACCGCACCCCCTGCGGGGACCTCGGGACCCAGGTGGAGGCACTGTCCACCGACATGCGCCGCGTGGACCGCATCGACGTCCCCGTCCTCTTCGCCTTCGCCGAGGACGACACCCGGGTGGGCGAGGGGGCCTCGCACGCCGCGCTCTTCACCGGGGCGCCGGAGAGCGAGACCGTCACGGTCGCCGGCGCCGGCCACTACCTCGTCCTCGAACCGGGCGCCGCCGCCCTGCGCGAGGACCTCGCCGCATGGCTGGAGGAGCGGTGAACCGCACGGGACCCCGCCGCCCGACCGGCGCCCACGCACGCCAAGGAGCACCCATGACCCGCCCCCTCGGACGCGCCGCCCGCCTGGCGGCCGCCGTCGCCGCGGCCCTCACCGTCGCGGCCACCACGGCCGCGGCCCCCGGGCCCCTTCCCGGGACCTCGTCCGGGGCCCCGCACGCGGGAGCTCCCGGGGCGGCGGGCGCCGCCGTGCCCGCCGCCCCCGCCGAACTCCCCGAGGGGGTGGTGGACCTCCCCGTGGAGTTCACGGTCGACAACGTCAACCGCACCCGCGGCCGGTGCTCCGCGGACGGGGAGGAGTACACCGTGCGCGGCCACCTCACCGCGCCGGCCGAGGTCCTGGAGGCCGGGGCCCCGGCCGTGACCCTGCTGGTCCACGGCACCAACACGGGCGAGTGGATCTGGCGGCTGGACGTCGAGGGGCGCAACTACGTCAACGAGCTGGCCGCCCGCGGCCACGCCTCGGTCACCATCGACCGCCTCGGCTACGGGTCCAGCGACATCCCCGACGGCTTCGCCAGTTGCAGCGGGGCCCACGCCGACATCGCGAACCAGGTGGTCGGGCAGCTCCGCGAGGGGGCGTACGGGGTGGAGGGGGGCGAGCCCGCCGCCTTCGACACCGTGGTCATGGGCGGCCACTCCAGCGGCGCCCTGGTCGCCGAGACCGCCTCCGTCTCCTTCGGCGACGTGGACGGCCTGCTCCTGACCGGGTGGGCGGCCGTGGGCATCACCGACGACACCAACCGGCGCTTCCTCACCGCCTACCAGACCTGTCTGGAAGGCGGCGAGGAGCACGCCGAACCGGGCGACCCCCGCGGCTACGTCCACTTCGACCCCACCCTGGAGGACTTCCGCGAAGGGGGGCTCGGCGCCGACGCCGACCCCGCCGTGGTCGCCGAGGTGGAGGAGCACTGGGGCCGCAACCCCTGCGGCGTCATGATCTCCGAGCCCATGGCGATCCTCTACGACCTGGACCTGGTCGGGGAGATCGACGTCCCCGTCCACCTGGTCTTCGGCGCCCACGACGTCCTCCGCCAGGGCGTCGAGGGCTATCCCGGGCTGTTCACCTCCAGCCCCGACGTCACCGCCACCACCCTGGACGACGCCGGCCACTTCGTGACGGTCGACGCCGGATCCGAGCTCCTGTACGAGACGGCTGCCGCGTGGTTGGAGCGGCACGCCCCCACCTCCTGACCCTGGAAGGCGAACACACACGATGGCCTCGTCACCGACGACAACCTCACCACCGAGCACAGAAGGGGCCCCGCCGGGGCGCCCCCCGTTCCTGACCCGGCTCGGGGAGGGCCTGGCCCGGCGCCCCGGCCGGGTGATCCTGGCCTGCATCGCGCTGGCCCTGGTCAGCCTGGTCCTGGCGGCCGGGACCATGGACCGGCTGCTCCTCAGCCGCTTCGAGAGCCCGGGCTCGGAGTCGGAGCGGGTCGAGCAGCTGCTGGAGGACGGCTTCGGCACCGGCAAGCACCACTTCCTGCTCCTGGTCACCGCCCAGGGCGGCGACGTGGACGCCCCGCAGGTCGTCGAGGCGGCGACCGCGCTGGAGCGGGACCTGGCCTCCCGCGAGGAGGTCGCCGAGACCGCGTCCTACTGGGGCCGGGGCGACTCCCCCGCGATGCGCTCCGAGGACGGGTCCCAGGCGCTGATCACCGTCCGCATGGAGGGGACCGTCACCGAGGCGCGCACGGCGCTCGGCGAGATCTCCCCGGAGTTCACCCGCGACGACGAGGTCCTGCGCGTGGAGGTGGGCGGCGGCGACGAGATCTTCCGCCAGGCCGCCCAGCAGGCGCAGGCCGACTTCATCCGCGCCGAGCTGATCATCTTCCCGCTGGTGTTCGTCCTGCTGCTCATGATCTACCGCAGGGTCTCCGTCGCCGCACTGACCCTGGCCATGGGCCTCTTCTCGGTGATCGCCACGCTCGCGCTGCTGCGCGGCGTCACCTACTTCACCGACGTGTCCACCTTCGCCGCCAACCTCACACTGGTCATGGGCGTGGGACTCGGCGTCGACTACAGCCTGTTCGTCATCAACCGCTTCCGCGAGGAGCTCGCCAGGGGGAGGGAGGTCCCCGAGGCGGTCACGCTGGCGGTGGCCAAGGCCGGGCGCACCGTCTTCTTCAGCGGACTGACCGTCGCGGTCGCGCTCTCCTGCCTCATGCTCTTCCCGTTCCCCTTCCTCCAGTCCTTCGCCTACTCGGGCGTGGGGGCCGTGGTGACCTCGGTCTTCGCGGCGCTGGTCATCCTGCCCGCCGCGCTCGCCAAGGTCGGGCACCGCGTGCGCCCCAAGCGCGAGCCCGCCCCCGACAGCGGGTGGTGGCACTCCACCGCCCTGAGGATGATGCGCCGGCCGATCCTGTGGGGCCTGCCCGCGCTGGGCCTGGTGCTCCTCCTGGCTGCCCCGGCCACGGGGCTCGACTTCGGTCTGCCCGACGCCCGCGTGCTGCCCCAGGGCAACTCCAGCCGCGACGTCCAGGACCAGATCGAGACCAACTTCGTCCAGGAGGAGATGGACGCGGTGCAGGTCCTGGTGGACACGCCCGGAGGGGCCGGCACGGCCGCCCTCGGCGAGTACGCGCAGGCCCTGTCGCAGGTGGAGGGCGTCTACCAGGTGGACGCGCTCACGGGCCGCTACACGGGCGGCCAGGAGGTCGCGGGGCCCGAGCCCGGGGCCGACGACAGGTTCGGCTCGGCCGAGGCCACCTGGTTCTCCGTGGTGCCCAGCTCCGACGCCCTCACCGACGTCGAGGACCTGATCGAGCGGATCCGGGACGTGCCCGCACCCGGCGACACGCAGATCGGCGGCTACCCGGCCGACCTGACCGACTTCCGCGAGGCCCTGCTGGGCCAGGTGCCGCTGGTGTTCGGGCTCATCCTCGCGATCACCTTCGTCATCCTGTTCCTGATGACCGGGAGCATCCTGCTGCCCGCCAAGGCGATCGTGCTCAACGTGCTCAGCCTCGCGGTGATGTTCGGGGTCCTGGTGTGGATCTTCCAGGAGGGGAACCTGTCCGGGGTGCTGGGCTTCACCGCCAACGGCACGCTGGAGACGACGTTCCCGATCCTGATGTTCTGCATCGCGTTCGGGCTGTCGATGGACTACGAGGTGTTCATGATGTCCCGGATCAAGGAGGAGTACGACCTGACCGGGGACAACACGAGGGCGGTCGCGGCCGGGCTCCAGCGCAGCGGCCCGCTGGTCACGGCGGCGGCGGTCATCCTCGCCGCCTCCTTCGCCACCTACGCCGTCTCCGACGTCCTCTACCTGATGATGCTCGGCATCGGCATGGCGGTGGTGATCCTGGTGGACGCCACCCTCATCCGCGGCGTGCTGGTGCCGGTGTTCATGCGGTTGGCCGGCCGCGCCAACTGGTGGGCGCCGGCCCCGCTGAAGCGTGTGCACGCGCGCTTCGGGATCTCCGAGTAGGACGCCCGCGTGTCGGGGGGCGGGGGGGGGCCCCCCCCCCCCCCCCCCCCCCCAAAAACAGGGGGGGGGCCCCGGGGGGGGGGGGGGGGAGGGGCCCCGCCCCCGCGGGCCGGGTGCGGG
>NZ_JBEXSY010000017.1:0-127808 GCF_040613895.1 Nocardiopsis sp. NPDC006198
TCATTGACATCCCCGACTTCCTCCTCGACCTGTGGCGGCTCCAGTCCCGCCAGGTTGTCCACCACGATGTGCCCAACGGCGCCCGCTGGTGCCCGCTAGGGTGCGGTAGCGACCCCTGCCCTCCCCCCGAAGGACGCGAACCCATGATCAAGGTGCTCCTCGTCGAGGACGACGTCCGGCTCGCCGACGCCCTCGCCGGCGCACTGGAGGCCAACGGCTACACGGTCGACCAGGTCCGGACGGCCGAGGGCGCGCTGGCGGCGGCCCCCGCCGACCTGGTCCTGCTCGACCTCGGCCTGCCCGACATGGACGGCATCGAGCTGTGCGGCCTCCTGCGCGAGCGCCACGACGTCGGCGACACCGCGGTCATCATGGTCACCGCGCGCGGGAGGCAGCGCGAACGCGTCCGGGGCCTGCGCTCGGGGGCCGACGACTACGTGGTCAAGCCGCTCGCCGTCGACGAGCTCTGCGCGCGGATGGAGGCGGTGCTGCGCCGCACCCGCAGGCGGGACGGGGGACCCCTGGCGATCGGCCCCCTGCGGGTCGACCGCGCGACGCGCGCCGTCGTCCGCGACGGCGAGCGGGTGGACCTCACCCGGAAGGAGTTCGACCTCCTCCTCGCCCTGGCGGCGGAGGCGGGCGCGGTCGTGTCCCGCGAACGCCTGATCCTGAGGGTGTGGCGGACCACCTGGCCGGGGACGCTGCGCACGCTGGAGGTGCACATCGGCACCCTGCGCGCCAAGCTGGGCGTACCCGGGCTCATCGAGACCGTGCGCGGCGTCGGCTACCGGCTGGCGGAGGGCGGGCACGGCGTCCCCGCCTCCCGCCGCGAGCCCGCCCGCGGGCCCGACCCGGCCGCCGCGGTCGCCGCCCCGGCCCGGCGGGCCTGACCGGGGCCCGGCCCCGACCGGGGCGCCGCCATGCGCCGACGTGTGCTGACCGTGTACGCGACCCTCCTGGTCGCCGCCTGCCTCGGGCTGGCCCTGCCCCTGTGCGGGAGCATCGCCGCCCGGGGCACCTCCGACATGCTCCTGGACCGGATCAACGACACCGCCCGCTTCGCCGGCCTCGCCGAACCGGGTGTGCTCACGGGGGCGGCGTCGGGCCTGACGGGCGAACTGGCGGCCTACGACCGGCTGTACGGCATCACCGCCGTCGTCGTCGACCGGGACGGCGCCGTCGTCGCCTCCTCCCGCGAGGTCGCCGACCTGTCGGACCTGGAACCCGGGCGGTGGGGGCAGCACGGCGACGAGCTGCCCGAGGCGGTGCGGACCGCGCTGGCCGGCAACCGCATGGGCGCCGACAGGGTGGTCTACCCCTGGCAGCGGGGGCCGCTGGTCGTGGCCGAGCCCGTCGGCCGCTCGGGCGAGGTCGTCGGCGCGGCGGTCACCGCCTCGCCCACCGGCTCCCTGCGCCGCTCGACCCTCGTGCAGTGGTGCGTGGCCTGGGCGGCGGTCGCCGTCCTCATGGCCGCCGGGTTCGCCGCGGCGGGCCCCCTCACGCGCTGGGTGCTGCGCCCCATCGACGACCTGGAGGAGGCGACCCGCGCCGTGAGCGGGGGGAGCCTGGACACCAGGGTGCGGGCGGAGGAGGGGCCCGAGGAGCTGCGCCGCCTGGGGGAGTCGTTCAACCGGATGGCGGACACCATCACCTCCATGCTGGAGAGCCAGCGCACCTTCGTGTCCTACGCGGGACACCAGGTGCGCAACCCCCTGGCGGCCCTGCGGCTGCGGGTGGACTCCCTGTCGCGGCACCTCACCCCGGAGGGGGCGCGCGACCACCGGATGGCGCTGGACGAGGTGGACCGCCTCTCCCGGATCTGCGACAGCCTGCTCACCCTCGCCCGGACGGAGGACACGGAGCAGTCCCTGGTGTGGGAGGACGTCCTGGAGGTCGTCGACGACCGGCTGGCGTCCTGGGAGCCGATCGCGGAGCGCGCGGGCGCCGTGCTGGTCCGCGAGGGGGTCGAGGGGGTGCGGGTCCGCAGCGCGGAGGGGACCCTGGACCAGGCGCTGGACGCGCTCATCGACAACGCCCTGAAGTTCGGCGGGAGCGGTGTGCGGGTCACGGTGCGGGTGGAGCGGGCGGAGGCGGGCCCCGACGGGCCCGGCCACGTGGACGTGCACGTGGTGGACGACGGCCCGGGCCTGCCCGAGGCGCGGCTGGAGCAGGCGTCCCGGCCGTTCTGGCGCGACGGCCACGACGGGGTGGGCGGCTCCGGGCTCGGCCTGTCCATCGTCGTCACGCTGCTGGAACTCCAGGGGGCGCACCTGTCCCTGCGGCCGGCCTCGCCGCACGGGATCGACGCGAGGATACGCCTGCCGGCCTGAACGCGTCCGCCGTCCCGCCGCCCACCGGTCCGTCGTAGGCGTACTTGACCTCGCGGTAGTACGCGGCCGCACCGGGGTGCAGGGGGACCGGCAGGGTCGCGATCGCCGACCGGGTGTCCAGGTGCAGCGCGACCGGGTGGATCCGGGCCAGCTGGTCCCGCCACTCGAACAGCAGGCGGGTCAGGTCCTCCGCCGAGTCGTCGGGCATGGACGCGTCGGCGACCAGCAGGCTCGGGACCCCGACGGTGCGCACCGAGGGCACGCCCGGGTAGGTGCCCGCGGGCACCGGCCGCTCGGAGAAGTACTCGCCGTACCCGGCGACCAGGGCGGGAACGTGCCCGGCCAGGTCGAGCAGCCGGACCGGGGTGCGCTCCGCCAGGTCGGCGACCGCCTGGGTGGGCAGGCCGCCGGACCAGAAGAACGCGTCGACCTCCCCGTTCTCCAGGGCCCGCGCCGAGGCCCCGATGCCCAGCCGGAGCCGGACCGTCCCGCCCTCCCGGAGGGGGCCTGCGGAGCCGGCCGGCTCCGGGAGGAGCCCGGCCAGGTCCAGGAGCCGGTCGGCCATCATCTCGGTGCCCGAGCCCCGGGCGCCCACGGACACGGTGGCCCCGGCCAGGTCGGCGACCTCTTCGTAGGGGGAGTCCGCGCGCACCACCAGGTGCGTGTGGTTGTCGTAGAGGCGGGCGATCGCCGTGATGGGCAGGGGTTCCCCGAAGGGCGGATCCCCCGCGACCGCCAGCGCGGCGACGTCGGCCAGCGTGAAGGCGGCGTCCAGGGAGCCGGAGGCCACCCGCCGGTTGTTCTCCACGCTCGCGGCGGTGGTGAGCGCGGTGATCTCGGTGTCCGGACGGGCGGTCGCGATCCGGGCGAGCCCGGAACCGTAGGCGTGGTAGACGCCCCCCTCGCCGCCCGTGCCGACGGACAGGCGCAGCGGGTCGGACACCCACGTCTGCGACCAGGTGAGGAGGGGCGCCGCGACCACGGCCGTGAGGAGGAGCCCCGCGGCCGTCGACAGCCGCTGGAAGGGGGATCGCGCCATGGGCCGAACACTAGCAAGGACCGTGAAACCTCAGGAGAGGCTCAAATCCCTCCCGCCCCGCTACGGGTTGCGTGCGCGTGACGGCTACGTTTCAGGACAGCGGAGTGGCCTGCGCCACATCGGCCCTGTTCGGAGCGGATCCGCCTCCGCCCGGAGCCGCTCCGCCACCGCCCCCGCCTTCCCCCGAGAGGACACCCCCCGACCATGCGACGCACGATGCTGTCCCTGGCCGCCATCCCCGCCGGTGCCCTGCTGCTGGCCGGTTGCGCCCAGCCCGCCGAGTCCGACGGTGAGGAGGTCGGGCTCGGGGCCGGCCCCGTCCAGGAGCGCCTCAGCATCGTCACCGGCGGCACCGCGGGCGTCTACTACCCGATCGGCGGCGCCCTGAGCACCATCATCGGCGACCACGTCGAGGGCCAGACCGGCTCGGTCGAGGCCACGGGCGCGTCGGTGGAGAACATCCGCCTGCTCGGCTCCGGCGAGGGCCACATCGGCATCGTCCAGGGCGACGCGGCCGACCAGGCGGCCCAGGGCAGCGCGGACTTCGAGGGCGACCCCGTCCAGACCTACTCGCTGGCCGTCCTCTACCCCAACGTCTTCCACGCGGTGACCCTGGACTCCATCGCCCAGGCCAGGGGCTTCGAGTGCTTCGGGGACGTGGCCGGCAACCGCTACTCCGTCGGCGACGTCGGCAGCGGCAACGAGGCCACCACCAACCAGGTCTTCGAGTCGCTGGAGATCGCCCTCACCGAGATCGAGATCGACCAGCTCGGCTACGCCGAGACCGCCAGCGCGCTCCAGAACAACCAGCTCGACGCGGGCTCGTGGGTGGTCGGCGAGGGCCACGCCGGGATCACCGAGCTCGGCACCACCGACGACATCTCCATCATCCCGCTCTGCGACGACGAGCGCTCCGCCGTCGTCAACGGCTACGGCGGCTACACCGAGCACGTCATCGCGGGCGGCACCTACCCGGGCGTGGACGAGGACGTCGAGACCATCGCGGTGTGGAACGCCCTGGTCGTGTCCGGCGAGTTCAACGAGCAGCAGGCCTACGACATCACCTCGGCCATGTTCGAGAACATCGACCAGGTCCTCAACGTGTACGCCCCCGGCGAGGAGTACCTGGTCCCCGAGACCATCGTCAACAGCCCGGTCCCGGTGCACCCCGGCGCGGTCCGCTTCTACGAGGAGCAGGGCGTCGAGATCCCCGGGGACCTGCTCCCGTAGGGGCGCGCCGCGATGGAGACCGCTTCCCCGCCGCACGCGGGGCGGCCCGCGGGCGCCAGGAGGCCCCGGTGGCCGCGGACCGCCGCCCTGCTGGGCGCGGGCGCGGTCCTGGCCGCCCTCCTGCTGCCCGTGTGGCCCGCGCTCAGGCTCAGCGACGGCGGCGACACCATGGGCCACCTCCGCCTCGCCGGGGGCGAGCCCTTCACGGTCTCCTACGTCCACTCCATCGACGGCCTGCCGATCGAGGAGAACCTCCTCGTCCGGGACGGACGCCTGGTCGTGGACTCCACCCGCGTCCGCCAGTTCGGCGCGGGCATGGGCCACATCCCCGGAGAGGGGGCCGGCCGCGCCGACGGCGAGTGGTGGGTCGTGGAGGGCATGGAGCGCGACATCGGCACGGAGCTGACCATCCGGGTCGGCGCCCCCGCCGTCGACCACCGGATCCGCGCCCCGGGGGCCGAGGTGCGGCTGTCGCCGTGCCTCGCCGCGCACCCCGTGCGCGTCGAACCGGTGCTGCTGCCCACGCTGCTCCTGCCCCTCGCCACCGTCCCCGAGCCGGAGTGCTGACACCGCGCTCCGCCGCCCGCGACCCGCACGCACCAGCCCAGAGAGCACCGAGGAAGAAGCATGGCCGAGACACCCCCGCCGGAACGGGACGACACCCCGACCGCAGGCCCCGCCGACGCGCAGGCCGGACCGTCCCCGGAGAGCCGGGCCGGGGCCCCCGCCGACCTCCCGGCCGGGGACGGGACAGGGCCGCGGCCCGGGAGGGGCAGGCGCAGGACCGGCACCTCCGCCGACGCGCTGCCCGACGTCGAGGGCGAGGACGGGGAGGCCGGGCCCGCCTGGCGGCGGATCGCCGCGGCCCGCTGGGGAGAGACCCCCCTCGCCGCCGCCGTCGGCGCCGTCGTCCTGGTCCTGGCCGCCGCGCTCACCCTCTTCCAGCTCTACATCGCCCTGCGCGCCGGCTTCGACGCGCGCCAGCAGCGCCTCATCCACCTGATGTTCATCATGGTGCTGGTGTTCCTGGTCAAGCCGCCCCTGAAGGGGAGCGCCGGGCGCTCCGTCCCGGCCCTGGTGCTCGACCTCGCGCTGATCGCGGGCACCGTGGCGGTCAGCTTCTACCCCATGGTGTTCCAGGCCGAGCTGGCCTCCCGCGCCGGCGCCTACACCGACACCGACTGGATCATGGGCCTGGCCGCGATGCTCCTCCTGCTGGAGGCGACCCGGCGGACGGTCGGCATGGTCATGGTCGTGATGGTCGCCGTGTTCGTGTTCTACGCCTGGATCGGGCCGCTCGTCCCCGGACAGTTCGGCCACTCCGGCGCGACCATCCAGCGCATCGCCACGCACAGCTACCTCGGCGACGGCATCTACGGGATGACCCTCGGCGTGGTCGTCACCTTCGTCTTCGTGTTCATCCTGTTCGGGGCGCTGCTGTCCAAGACGGGCGGCGGCAGCTTCTTCGTCGGGCTGGCGTACGTGCTCACGGGGCGCATGGTCGGCGGCCCCGCCAAGGGGGCGGTCCTGGGCAGCGCCCTCATGGGCTCCGTCTCCGGCAGCGCCATCGCCAACGTCGTCAGCACCGGGCCGTTCACGATCCCGCTGATGAAGAAGGTCGGGTACAGGAAGCACGACGCGGCCGGGGTCGAGGCCGCGGCCTCCACGGGCGGGCAGATCCTGCCCCCCATCATGGGCGCGGGCGCGTTCATCATGGCCGAGCGCACCGGCATCCCCTACGCGGACATCGTCAAGGTGGCGATCATCCCGGCCCTGATGTACTTCGGCGTCATGTTCCTCTTCGTGGACATCCTGGCGCGCAAGTACGGCATCGGCCTCGCGAAGGACTCCGACCTGCCCTCCCTGGGCACGGTGATGAAGGCGGGCTGGCACTTCCTCGCCCCGCTGGTCCTGCTCGTCGTCCTGCTGCTCCAGTACGTGCCGCCGACCCGGGCGGGCCTGTACGCCTGCGGGGCACTCCTGGTCGTGGCGATGCTCCGCGCCGGGAGCCGCCTGTCCCCCAGGGACTTCCTGGAGGTGTTCGTCCTCGCCGCGAACAGCACGCTGTCCGTCTCCGTCGCCTGTGCGGTGGCGGGCATCATCGTCGGCATGGTCGGCCTGACCGGTCTCGGCCTGGTCTTCTCCGACGTCCTGGTGACCGCCTTCGCGGGCAGCCTGCTGCTCACCCTGCTGATGGTGGCGCTGGCCTCCCTGGTCATGGGCATCGGCCTGCCGGTCACCGCGTCCTACGTGGTCCTGGCGGTGCTGGCGGTCCCGGCGCTGGAGGAGCTGGGCCTGGCGGTGATCGTCGCCCACATGATCGTGTACTGGTACAGCCAGGACTCCAACGTCACGCCGCCGGTGGCCTTCGCCGCGTTCGCGGCGGCGGGCATCGCCAACGCCAGTCCGATGCGCTCGGGCCTGTCCGCGTGGAAGTTCGCCAAGGGCCTGTACCTCATCCCCGTCCTGATGGCCTACTCGGCCCTCATGGCCGTCGAGGGGCCGGTGTCGAACCTGGTGGTCGCCGTGCTCAGCGGCTGTATCGCCCTGGCGGTCGCGGCGATGGCGCTGGAGGGGCACTTCCTGCGGCGCACCCTGCTCGGCGAACGACTCGCCCTCACGCTGGCGGCGACCCTCGTCATGATCGCCCCCGAGTGGAGCGCCCTGACCGGCGCGGTCCTGTCGGTGTCCGTCGACCCCGACTGGTTCGTTCTCGCGGGCTCCGTCCTGGGCGTCGTGCTCATCGCCCTCCAGGTCGTCAACCACCGCAGGGACAAGGCCCGCGGCGCGGTCCCCGCGCCGGACGCGCCCGGCGGCGGCGCTCCGGAGGCCGAGCCGGTCCCCGGAGGCGGCGGAGCGGAGGGGAGCGCGGGCAGGGCCGGGGCCCCGGCGTCCGGGTAGCGGCGCCCTCCGCGGCCCCGGCACGCCCGGGGCCGCCCGGCCCCCGCCCCGGCGGTGGCGGCCCGGCCCCGCCGTGCCCCCCCGGCGGGCCCGTCGTCCAGGCACGACGGGCCCGCTACGCTCGCACACATGTGGCGATTCGGACGCAATCCGGCAAGGGTGCCCCGCGGCGCCGACATCGAGGCGCGCCTGGTGTCCGCGTCCCTGGGCGCCGACCCCCTCCTCCGGGCCGGGTGCGAGGCCGTGCGCGAGGGGGAGGCCGCGGCCGCGCTGCCGCTGCTGGCCGAGTCCCGCGAGGACCCCGAGACCCGCGTGGTCCAGGCGGAGGCGCTCGGCCGCGCGGCCGCGGACCGCCCCGAGAGCGTCGTCGAACTCCTCGGGGACGGCGCCGACCGGGCCGACGTCCTGCTCTGGCTGGGGCACACGCTCCTCGCCCGCGCGCTGCGCCGGCCCGCGGGCGGCGCGGACACCCGCCAGGCCGACCGCAAGGCGTTCACCGCGGCCCTGGACGAGGCCCGCATCCCCCTGGAGGCGTCGGCGCGGCTGCGCACCGACGACGCCGCACCCTGGGCGGGCCTCCAGACCGTCGCGATGGGCCTGGGCGCCGACCGCGAGGACAAGGACCGGCTCTGGCGCGAGATCGCCGGACGGTCGCCGCACCTGTTCCCCGCGCACCTGGTCCGCACGCGCTCCCTGTCCGCGACCAGGGGCGGCAGCACCGAGGAGATGTTCGCCTTCGCGGGAGCCGCCGCCGACACCGCGCCCGAGGGGCACCCGCTGCCGTCCGTCCTGGCGCTCGCCCACGCCGAGCACGTGCGGGTCGAGCAGAAGAGGCTGGCCGCCGAGGGCAACACCCCCTTCGTCGTCGACAAGGCGCTGGGCCGCCTGCACGGCGGGTCGGCGCAGGAGCTGTTCGACCTCGCCCAGGGGTGGGCGGCCGCGTCCGAGCCGCACCCCGGCGACGTCCGGGCCCACCACCTGTTCGGCTGGGCGTTCCACCGCGCGGGCATGACCGAGGCCGCCCGATGGCACCTGTCCGCCGTCGGCAACGTCTACTGCGACCAGCCGTGGTCGTTCTTCGGAGGCGCCCGGTCCCAGGTGGCCCGGGCGATGGAGGAGCTCGGCGTGGACCCTGTCCGCCCGACGGGCGGGCCGGAACCGTCCTGAGGGCCCCGTGAGTAGGCGTACTCATGCGGGGCGGGGGGAGGCGGGGGAAGCTGGGACCATGACCCACCGACCCCACACCCCCGTGTCCGCCCCCCGCGCGATGCTCCTCGCCGCGGCCGCGGCGCTCGCCATGTCCGTCCTGCTGCTCCTGGCCGCCTGGGTGGCGCGGGCCGCCATCGGGGCCCACGACGACAGCCCCGACGCCAACATCGGCGCGGGCATGCTCCTGACGTTCGTGCCCGTCCTCGTCGCCCCCCTCCTGGCCTGGCCCCTCCTCCGCCTCGTCCGGCTGCCCTACCCGGGTCTCACCGCGCTGGTCTTCGCGGTCCCCTACCTGGTCCTGTCGTTCGTGGGCCTGACGGTGTGGGTGTGGATCGACACCGCCATCCCGGTCGGGTCCGCCTACACCGAGATCGACCCGATGCTGACCATGGGCGCGGTCGACGCGGTCGTCTCCGTGCTCTGCCTGTCGGGCGCCGCCCTGGTCACCTCCCGCCTGCACGCCGCCGGGCACGCCCGGCAGAGCGCCGGCGGCTGACCCCCGGCGGCTCCGCACGGCCGCCCGCCGCGAGGTCCCCCGGCCCCGGGACCCGGCCGCCGGACGCACCGCTCCGCCGGCCCCGCCGGAAAAGCCCTGGCCCCGCGCCGGACCGAGGGGACACAATGCACGGGTGCTACTGACGATCACGACCACGGCGGCCCCGGCGACGGACCTCGGTTTCCTGCTGCACAAGCACCCGGACAGGGCGCAGAGCTTCGAGCAGTCCTTCGGAACCGCCCACGTCTTCTACCCCGAGGCCACCGGCGAGCGCTGCACGGCGGCCCTCCTGCTGGACGTCGACGCCCAGGCGCTCCTGCGGGCGCGCACGTCGGTGAGCTCGCCCGACTTCTCCCTCGCCCAGTACGTCAACGACCGCCCCTACGCGACGTCCTCCCTGTTCACGGTGGCACTGGGCAGGGTGTTCCGGTCCGCGCTGCGGGGCTCGTGCAGGGCCCGGCCCGAACTGGCGCGCACGCCCCTCCCGCTGGAGCTGCGGATGCCGGCCGTCCCCTGCCGCTCCGGCGCGGAGCGCGCCCGGGCGCTCTTCGAGCCCCTGGGGTGGACGGTCGACGCCGAACCGGTCCCGCTCGACCCCGGCCTGCCCGGCTGGGGCGACTCCCACTACCTCTCGCTCACCCTCACCGGGACCGTGCGCCTGTCCGAGGCCCTCAGCCACCTGTACGTGCTGCTCCCCGCCATGGACGGCAGCAAGCACTACTGGGTCGACCGGAGCGAGGTCGACAAGCTCCTCCGCGCCGGCGGCCTGCCCGGCGCCGCGCCGCGGACGGCCGTGGACGGGCCGTCCGCGGCCGGGGAGGCGACGCCCTCCGCGAGCGCGCCGGAGGCGCCCGGGGAGGACGGCGACGGGCCGGACGGGCCCGACGCGGACGTCGGCTGGCTGGCCGGGCACCCCGAGCGGGACTGGATCACCCGCCGCTACCTCAACCGCCGCGACGCCTACGTGCGGACCGCGCTGGCCCGCATCGCCGAGGCCGAGGACCTCGCGGAGGGCGACGGCGCGGACGACCCCGCGGCGGAGGAGCCCGAAACGGCGCCTCCGGCCGAGGGGCACGACGAGCGCGTCCCCACCCTGGCCGAGCAGCGCGCCGGGGCGGTCATGGCGGTGCTGGAGGCGGAGGACGCCACCAGCGTCATCGACCTGGGCTGCGGCTCCGGCCGGCTGCTCGCGCGGCTGGCGGCCGACCGCTCCCTCACACGCGTGACCGGGGTGGACGTCAGCGTCACCGCCCTCGAACACGCCCACCGCAGGACCTGCCGGGGCTGCGACCCCGGCGGGGGCAGGCGCCACCGGCCGCTGCCCGCCCTCACCGGCGGGGCGGTGGGTTCCAACGGCGCGCCGCCGCGCCCCGAGCTGCTGGTCGGCTCCGTGGTCTACCGCGACCGGCGGTTCTCCGGGTACGACGCCGCCGTCCTGATGGAGGTGATCGAGCACCTCGACCCGTCGCGGCTGCCCGCGATGGAGGAGAGCGTGTTCGGCGCCGCCCGGCCCCGCGTCGTGGTGGTCACCACCCCCAACGCCGAGTACAACACGCACTACGAGGGCCTGGCGGACGGCTCCCTCCGGCACAGCGACCACCGGTTCGAGTGGACGCGCGCCGAGTTCGCCCGGTGGGCCGACCGCGTCGCCGAACAGTACGGCTACCGCCTCCGCCGCCTGCCGGTCGGGTCCGAGGACCCGGAGACCGGTTCCCCGACCCAGATGGGAGTCTTCGTCCGATGAGTACGACCGAGGAGGACCGGACCCCCGAGCCGCGTGTGCTCGGCGTGCCCAGGATGGGGCTCGTCGTGCTGATCGGGGTGTCCGGATCCGGCAAGTCCACGTTCGCCGCCGAGCACTTCGCGCCCACGCAGGTGATCAGCTCCGACCACTGCCGGGGCATGGTCAGCGACGACGAGAACGACCAGTCCGCGAGCGCGGACGCGTTCGCCCTGCTCCACACCGTCGTGGACATCCGGCTGCGGCGGGGACTCCTCACCGTCGTGGACGCCACCAACGTGCAGAGCAGGGTGCGCGGGGAACTGGTGCGCATCGCCAAGGACAACAACGTGCTGTCCACCGCGATCGTGCTGGACGTCCCCGAGGCCCTGGCGAAGGAGCGCAACCGCGGGCGGCCCGACCGCGACTTCGGCGACCACGTCGTCCGGCGGCAGCGGCGCGAACTCCGCCAGGGGCTGAAGAGGCTGTCCCGCGAGGGCTTCCGCAGGATCCACGTCCTGCGCGGCCCGGAGGAGATCGACGGCGCCACCGTCGAACTCGAGCGCGCCTGGCCGGACCGGACGGAGCTCACCGGCCCCTTCGACATCGTCGGCGACGTGCACGGCTGCCGGGAGGAGCTGGAGGAACTCCTCGGCGTCCTCGGCTACGAGCTGTCCCGCGACGGGGAGGGGCGCCCCGTGGGGGCGCGCCACCCCGACGGGCGCACGGCGGTGTTCGTCGGCGACCTCGTGGACCGCGGGCCGGACAGCCCCGGCGTGCTGCGCCTGGTCATGGGCATGGTCGCCGACGGCGACGCCCTGTGCGTGCCCGGGAACCACGAGAACAAGCTGATCAGAGCGCTCAAGGGCGCCAAGGTCCAGGCCACCCACGGCCTGGCCGAGACCCTGGAGCAGCTGGGCCGGGAGAGCGAGGAGTTCCGCGCGCGGGTGCTCGCCTTCTGCGACGGCCTGGTCAGCCACCTCGTCCTCGACGGGGGAAGGCTCGTCGTCGCCCACGCCGGGCTCAAGGAGGAGTACCACGGCCGGGCCTCGGGCCGCGTGCGCTCCTTCGCCCTGTACGGCGAGACCACCGGGGAGACCGACGAGTACGGCCTCCCCGTGCGGCTGCCCTGGGCCCGCGAGTACCGGGGGAAGGCGGCCGTGGTCTACGGCCACGTGCCCACCGTCAAGGCGGAGTGGCTCAACAACACCATCTGCCTGGACACGGGCTGCGTGTTCGGCGGCAAGCTCACCGCGCTGCGCCACCCGGAGCGCGAACTGGTCGCCGTCGACGCCCACCGCACCTGGTACGAGCCGGTCCGGCCGCTGTCGGGCACGCCCCCGGAGGACGGGGAGCGGCGCGCCGACGACACCGTCGACATCACCGACGTCGGGGTCGGCGACGGCGTCTCGGCTCCCGGCCTGTACGTGGAGACCGCCGACGGGGCCGTGCGCACCGACAGCGGCAGCACGCTGTCCGCGCTGGAGGTCATGAGCCGGTTCGCGGTCGACCCGCGCTGGCTCCTGTACCTGCCGCCGACCATGGCCCCCGCGCCGACCGCCGCCGCACCGGGGCTCCTGGAGCACCCGGACGAGGCGTTCGCGTACTTCCGGGGCGCCGGGACCGGCGAGGTCGTGTGCCAGGAGAAGCACATGGGCTCGCGCGCCGTCGCCGTGCTCTGCAGGGACGGGGAGGCCGCCGAGCGGCGGTTCGTCCCCGGCGAGCTGGGGACGGTCTACACCCGGACCGGGCGCCCGTTCTTCCAGGACCCCGCGCTCCGGGCGGAGGTCGTCGACCAGCTGCGCCGCGCCGTGACCGAGGCGGACCTGTGGGACCGGCTCGGCACCGACTGGGTGGCCCTGGACGGCGAGCTCCTGCCCTGGTCGGCCAAGGCCCGGCCGCTGATCCGCGAGCAGTACGCGTCGGTGGGCGCCGCCGCCCGCGCCTCCCTGCCCGCCGCCGCGGCCGCCCTCCGCGCCGCGGCCGCGCGCGGTGTGCCCGTGGACGGCCTGGCCGACAAGGTCGCCCTGCGGACGGAGCAGACGGAGGCGTTCAGCCGGGTCTACCGGCGCTACTCGTGGGACACCGACGGCGCCGCGGGGCTCCGGTACGCGCCCTTCGCGGTGCTCGCCTCCGAGGGCCGGGAGTACACCGACGCCGACCACCTGTGGCACATGGCGATCGCCGAACGGCTCGCGGAGACCGGAGGGCTGGTGCAGCCCACCCGCTACCGGGTGGTCGACACCACCGACCCGGCGGCCTGCGGCTCGGCCGCCGACTGGTGGACCGACCTGGTCTCCGCCGGCGGCGAGGGCATGGTGGTCAAGCCGGTCCTGGGCGCACGGGCCGAGGGCCGCAAGGGCCTGGTCCAGCCGGGGCTGAAGGTGCGCGGGCCCGAGTACCTGCGGATCGTCTACGGAGCCGACTACACCGACCCCGAAAGGCTGGCCGTGCTCAAGGACCGCAACCTCGGCCGCAAGAACAGCCTGGCCATGCGCGAGCACAAACTGGGGCTGGAGGCCCTGGCCCGGCACGCCCGCCGCGAACCCCTGTGGCGGGTGCACGAGCCCGTGTTCGCGGTCCTGGCACTGGCCTCCGAGCCGGTCGACCCGCGCCTGTAGGCGCGCGCCCGGCCCGGCGGCCCCGCCCGGGGCGCCGGGCCGGACACGCGGCCGGGAGCGGAGCGGGCCGGGGCGGTGCGGGGACCTCCTGGGCCCGGGCGCCCGCGGTCCCGGCAGGGGACGCGGGCGCCCCGGCCGGACCCGGCGGTCCGCACGGGCGCAGGACGCGCGACGCCGGTCGGACCGCGCCGGCGGCCGCCCGCTTCGCCTTCATTTCACGCCTTCTCTTCCGGTCGGACATCCGCGCGGGTGATGATGTGCGGGCCCCCGTTGCCCAGCGACCCCCGGAGCAGATGTGTCCCCCACCCGACCCGGACGCCTGATCGCGTCCACGTCCGCCGCGGCCGCGGTCCTCCTCGGCGTCGGCCTCGCGGCGGCGCCGCCCGCCCTCGCCGACGACGCCGCGCCCGTGATCAGCGAGGTGTACGGCGGAGGCGGCAACAGCGGAGCCCTGCTGCGCCACGACTTCGTCGAGCTCGGGAACCCGGCCGGCGGACCCGCCGACCTCGACGGCTGGAGCGTCCAGTACCTCCCCGCCGCCCCGGGGCCGTCCACACGGGTGCAGGTCACGGCCCTGACCGGGGAGATCCCGGCGGGAGGCCACCACCTCGTCCGCCAGGCGGCGGGCGCCGGGGGCAGCGTCGAGCTCCCCGCCCCCGACACCGCCGGCAGCACCAACATGTCCGCGACCGCGGGCACGGTCCTGCTCGTCTCCGGCACCGAGCCGGTCTCCTGCCGGACCGCGGCGGCGTGCGCGCAGGACGGCTCCGTGGTGGACGTGGTCGGCTACGGCAACGCCGTCGTCCACGCCGGATCGCCCGTCACGGGGCTCTCCAACACCGCGTCCGCCTCGCGCGACGCCGCGTTCACCGACACGGGCGACAACGCCGCCGACCTCACCGCCGGGGACCCCACGCCCACCAACGCGGCGGGCGAGACGGCGGGCGACGGCGGCGGGCCGGAGGAGCCCGTCGAGCCCGGCGACCTGCGCGTCCACGACGTGCAGGGCACCACCCGCACCTCCCCGTACGCCGGCCGCCAGGTCACCGGCCTGCCCGGGGTGGTGACGGCGGTCAACGCCTTCGGCGGCGCCCGCGGATTCTGGTTCCAGGACACCGAGGGCGACGGCGACCCCCGCACGAGCGAGGCCCTCTTCGTCTTCACCGGCTCCACCACGCCCGCCGTCGCCCCCGGCGACGAGGTCCTGGTCGCCGGGCGGGTCGGCGAGTACCGGCCCGCGGCCGGCCACCAGACCACCACCCAGCTCGACGGGGCCCGCTGGACCGTCCTGTCCACCGGCAACGCGCTCCCCGACTCCGTCCTGCTGGACGCCGACGCCCTCCCCGAGGCGTACGCGCCCGACCACGGCGGCGACGTCTCCGGCCTGGAGCTGGAGCCCGACAAGTACGCGCTGGACTTCTGGGCCGCGCACGAGCACATGACGGTCCGCGTCGAGGACGCCCCCGTGGTGGGCGCCACGGACGGCTACCACGCCCTGTGGGTGACCACCGATCCCGGCCAGAACCCCACCGTCAACGGCGGGACCGCCTACGGCTCCTACGACGAACCCAACTCCGGGCGGGTCAAGGTCGAGTCCCTGCTCGACCGCGCCGAGCACCCCTTCCCCGAGGCGAACGTCGGCGACACCCTCGCCGGGGTCACCGAGGGCCCCCTCCACCACAGCCGGTTCGGCGGCTACCTGATCCGCGCCACCACCCTGGGGGAGCACGTCCCGGGCGGCCTGGAGCGCACCCCGGTCCGCGACACCGAGCGGTACGAGGTCAGCATCGCCACCTACAACGTCGAGAACCTCGGCGGCCGTGACGACCAGGCCAGGTTCGACGCGCTCGCGGCCGGGATCGTCGACCACCTGGACACGCCCGACATCATCGGGCTGGAGGAGATCCAGGACGACAGCGGCCCCGTGGACGACGGCACCGTCGACGCGGGCGTCACCCTCGACCGGCTCGTGGAGGCCGTCGCCGCGCACGGCGGCCCCGCCTACGAGTGGCGGCAGATCAGCCCCGAGGACAAGCAGGACGGCGGACAGCCGGGCGGCAACATCCGCAACGCCTTCCTGTTCGACCCCGAGCGGGTCGAGTTCGTGGACCGCGAGGGCGGCGACGCCACCACCGCCGTCGAGGTCGTGGACGGCGCGCGGGGCGCCGAGCTGTCGGTGTCCCCGGGCCGCATCAGCCCGCTGGACGAGGCGTGGGACTCCAGCCGCAAGCCGCTGGTCGGCCACTTCCGCGCCCTCAACCGGGACGTCTACGTGGTCACCAACCACTTCAACTCCAAGGGCGGGGACGAGCCGCTCCACGGCGTCAACCAGCCGCCGAACCGCACCAGCGAGGCCCAGCGCCACGCCCAGGCCGAGCTGGTCGGGACGTTCGCCGACGAACTGCTCGCGGCGGACCCGCAGGCCAACCTGGTCGTCATGGGCGACCTGAACGACTTCCAGTTCTCGCGGACCCTGGAGATCCTCACCGGGGAGGGGCGCCTGCACAACCCCATGGAGGACCTGCCCGAGGGGGAGCGCTACAACTACGTGTTCGACGGCAACTCCCAGGCCCTGGACCACATCCTGGTCAACCGGGCCCTGGCGGGACGCGTCGACTACGCGGTCGCGCGGCTCAACTCCGAGTTCCACGACCAGGTCAGCGACCACGACCCGCAGGTGCTGTGGCTGGACACCCGCCGGAGCACCCCGCCGGGACGCGGCTGACCCGCGCGGACCGGAGGGGGCGGGCGCCCGGCCGCGCCCGCCCCCTCGGCGCGCCCGCGGCCCGCCGTACCGGGCCCGGGAGCGGCCGGTCACGGCAGGCGCCCGGGTGGCGCGTGTCACCGGCGGCCGATCCGGCCGCCCCCTATCCTGGGGAGCGTCCGCGAGAGGGCGGGCGCTCCTCAGCCAGGGAAGCGAGAGATGAACGTACTGCTCACCGGGGGGGCCGGGTACATCGGCTCGCACACCGCGGTCGAACTGCTCCAGGCCGGACACGACGTCGTCGTGGTCGACTCCCTCGTCAACAGCAGCGAGGAGGCCGTCCGCCGCGTCGAGCGCATCACCGGGCGGACCGTCGCCTTCCACCGGGCGGACTGCACCGACCCCGCAGCGCTGCGCCGGATCTTCGACGTCCACGACGTCGACGCCGTCATCCACCTGGCCGGGCTCAAGGCGGTGGGCGAGTCCGTCGCCCAGCCGCTGCGCTACTACCGCAACAACCTCGACGCGCTCCTGAACCTCGCCGAGGCGATGGACGAGCACGACGTCCGGAACCTGGTGTTCAGCTCGTCGGCGACGGTCTACGGCGACCCCGAGCACCTGCCCCTCACAGAGGACAGCACCCTCTCGGTGACCAACCCCTACGGCGCCACCAAGCTGTTCATCGAGCGCGTCCTGGAGGACCTGGCCGCCGCCGACCCCCGCTGGCACATCGTCTCCCTGCGCTACTTCAACCCGATCGGCGCCCACCCCAGCGGGCTCATCGGCGAGGACCCCCTGGGCGTCCCCAACAACCTGTTCCCGTACATCGCGCAGGTCGCGGCCGGACGCCGGGAGCGGCTCACCGTGTTCGGCGACGACTACGACACCCCCGACGGCACGGGCGTCCGGGACTACCTGCACGTGGTCGACCTCGCCCAGGGCCACCTGGCCGCCGTCGACCACCTCGGCGACACCGCGGGCTGCCGCGTCTACAACCTGGGCACCGGCCGCGGCACCTCGGTCATGGAGGGCCTGCGCGCGTTCGAGCGGGCCACCGGCGCACCCGTCCCGTACGAGGTGGCCGACCGGCGCCCCGGCGACGTCGCCGTGTGCTACTCCGACCCCTCCGCCGCCGCCCGCGACCTGGGCTGGAAGGCGGCCCTCACCGTCGACGACGCCTGCCGGGACGCGTGGAACTGGCAGTCGGCCAACCCCGGCGGCTTCGGGGGCGCCGGGAGCTGAGCCCCACCGCACACCCCGGAGTACCGGTTGAGCACGGGGAACGCCCTAGACTGGACGCCTATCCCTGTACTTCCTGCGGAAGGTCCTCCGTCGTGTCCGTTGGTGCTGAGAGCACGTTCGACACCGTTCTCGTCGTGGACTTCGGCGCGCAGTACGCGCAGCTGATCGCACGACGCGTCCGCGAATGCCATGTGCACAGCGAGATCGTGCCCTCGACCATGCCCGTCGAGGACATGCTCGCCAAGAAACCCAAGGCCATCATCCTCTCCGGCGGCCCGTCCTCGGTCTACGCCGAGGGCGCCCCCGTCGTCGGCGCCGAGCTGTTCGAGACCGGGGTCCCGACCTTCGGCATCTGCTACGGCTTCCAGGCGATGACCCGGGCCCTGGGCGGAACCGTCGACCGGACCGACCTGAGCGAGTTCGGCCGCACCGAGCTGACGGCCGTCACCGACTCCCTGCTGTTCGCGGGCGCCCCCGCCGACCTGTCGGTGTGGATGTCGCACGGCGACTCCGTGGTGCGGGCCCCCGAGGGCTTCGCCACGACCGCCAGCACCGCCGGCGCCCCGGTCGCCGCGTTCGAGGACACCGACCGCCGCCTGTTCGGCGTGCAGTTCCACCCCGAGGTCATGCACACCGAGCACGGCCAGGAGGTGCTGCGCCGGTTCCTGTACGAGGGCGCCGGGTGCCGTCCCACCTGGACGATGGTGAACATCGTCGAGGAGCAGCTGGAGCGCATCCGCGAGCAGATCGGCGACAAGAGCGTCATCTGCGCGCTGAGCGGCGGCGTCGACTCCGCCGTGGCCGGAGCCCTCGTGCAGCGCGCCGTCGGCGACCAGCTGACCTGCGTGTTCGTCGACCACGGCCTGCTCCGCAAGGGTGAGGCCGAGCAGGTCGAGAAGGACTTCGTCGCGATCACCGGGGCCAAACTCAAGGTCGTGGACGCCGAGGAGCGGTTCCTGTCGGCGCTGGCCGGGGTCACCGACCCCGAGGAGAAGCGCAAGATCATCGGCCGCGAGTTCATCCGCGTCTTCGAGCAGGCGGCCCGCGAGGTCGTCGCCGAGGGCGGGGAGGGCGGCGCCGAGGTCGAGTTCCTCGTGCAGGGCACCCTGTACCCCGACGTGGTCGAGTCCGGCGGCGGCACCGGGACCGCCAACATCAAGTCGCACCACAACGTGGGCGGCCTGCCCGACGACCTGCAGTTCACCCTGGTCGAGCCCCTCCGGGAGCTGTTCAAGGACGAGGTGCGCAAGGTCGGCGAGGAGCTGGGCCTGCCCGCCGAGATGGTGTGGCGCCAGCCGTTCCCCGGGCCGGGCCTGGGCATCCGCATCATCGGCGAGGTGACCCGCGACCGGCTGGAGATCCTGCGCGAGGCCGACGCCATCGCCCGCGAGGAGCTGTCCCGCGCCGGCCTGGACCGCGAGATCTGGCAGTGCCCGGTCGTGCTGCTCGCCGACGTCCGGTCGGTGGGCGTGCAGGGCGACGGCCGCACCTACGGCCACCCGGTCGTGCTGCGCCCGGTCAGCAGCGAGGACGCCATGACCGCGGACTGGTCGCGCGTGCCCTACGACGTGCTGGCGAGGATCTCCAACCGGATCACCAACGAGGTCCGGGAGATCAACCGGGTGACGCTGGACGTGACCAGCAAGCCCCCGGGCACCATCGAGTGGGAGTAGGGGAGCGCCCCTCCCCGGAACACGGACGGGCCCGGCACACCGCGTGTGTGCCGGGCCCGTCCTTTTCGGTCTCTGCGCTCCGCCCCGGGGCCCGGCAGCGCTTCCCGGAGGAGGGGGGCGGGGCCGCGCGGCCTCTCGGCCACCGCCCTAGTAGGTCACCATGTCCCGGATCTCGATGGAGGTCGGCGCGCCGCCGGGGGTGTTGTTGAGCAGGAGCCTGACCGGGCTCTCGTCCTCGGTGAGGATGAACACCAGCTCGCCCGCGGCCGGGGTGCCCGGGGCGAGGCCGCCGGTGTCCCACAGCGAACTCACCTGTTCGTCCCTGGACGGGGTCGCCGCGACGACCTCGGACTCCGACTCGGTGACCAGGTACTGCGACTTGCTGTCGAACACGAAGCGCTCGCCCTCGAGGAGGTTGGTGACCTGCAGGTCCACGACGCAGTACTCGCCCCTGCGGAGCGCGGATCGGCCCTCCAGCGTCTCCATCCCGCAGTTGACGGAGTTGACCCGGTACTCGACCGTGCCGTCGGCGGAGACCCCGCCGGATCCGTCCGAGGGGACGGAGTCGTCGGCGCCGTCGTCCGGTGCGGGCTCCGGGGCCTCCTCCTGCTCCGAGCCGGCCCCCGCGGGAGGGGCCTCGTCCCCGCCGGAGAACGGCGGGTCGTCCCGGTTCATCACCAGGATCGTCAGGACGGCCATGAGCACCAGGAGCACCGCGGCGCCCACCGCCACCGCGACGACCAGTCCGCGGCGCCGGTTCGGCGCGGCCGGCCGGTGCGGGGGAGGGGGGACCGGGGGCACGTACGGCTGCGGCCCGGGGCGGTTCGCCTGCTGGTCGGCGGGGGGCACCATCGGGATGGGCCCGGTCGAGGCCGGGTGCTGGGCCGGGGGCGGACCCGCCTGCCGGGGCTGCTGCGCCTGGCCGCCCGGCGGTGGGCCGGGCTGGTGGCCGGTCGCGGGATAGCCCGGGGGCGGCCCCGCGGGAGGCTGCGGGTGCTGGAAGTTGCCCGTCTGGTGCGCGGGCATGGGCGGGCCCGCCTGGTACTGGCCGGGCGCCGGGTGCCGCATGCCCGTCACGGTCTGGTGCCCGGGCCCGCCCTGCTGGGGGCGCATCCCCGGGGGAGGGCCGGGCGGCATCGGCGGCAGGTTGGGCCGCCACGACTGGTGCAGCGCGTGCGACACCATGTCGTTGGGGTTGGTGCTGTCCTCCCCGCCCGCCAGCTCCAGCAGGAGGTCCTGGGCGGTGGGCCGGCGGTTCGGCTCCTTGGCCAGGGCACGCGTCACGAGGCGGTCGAGAGGGCTGTCCAGGTTGCCGATCTGGGGTTCGGCGAACAGCACCCGCTTGCCCAGCGTCATGGCGTCGCCGTTGCCGAAGGGGTGCGTGCCGTTGCCGGCGAACGCCACCAGGCACCCCCAGGCGAAGATGTCCGCCGAGGTGGTGACCTGCTCCTCCAACAGCTGCTCGGGCGCCATCCACCCGGGGCTGCCCATGACGATGCCGGTCTGGGTGTGGTTCGTGGCGGTGTTCATCGCGCGCGCGATGCCGAAGTCGATCACCCGGGGGCCCGACAGCGACAGCAGCACGTTCGCGGGCTTGAGGTCGCGGTGGACCAGCCCGGTGCGGTGGATGGCCGCGAGCGCGGCGGCCACGCCCAGGGCGAAGCCGTGCAGGGTGGAGGAGTCCAGCGGACCGTTCTCGGCTATGTGCTCGGCCAGGGCGGTGCCGGCGATGTACTCGGTGACCATGTAGGGACGGTTCTCGAACGTCCCGTGGTCGAGCACCTTGGCGGTGCAGAAGGAGGCGACCTTGCGGGCGTTCTCCATCTCATCGCGAAAACGCGCCCGGGTCGCCTCGTCGAAGGCGAGTTCCGGACGGATGACCTTGATGGCTACCTGGTTGTTCCGGTCCGACATACTGCCCAGGTAGACGGTGCCCATGCCACCGCTGCCCAGCTTGCCGGACAGCACGTAGGGACCGATGGTGGCCGGATCCCCGGCGGCCAGCGGTTCCAGGTTCTTCGGGAGCCCATCCGACGGCAAGCGACCCTCCCCGACGGTGTCCAAACCCCGCCTTGCCCCAAGGTAGCGGTGTTTGTGCCCTGATTCCCACTCAGCGGCCTGATTGGGCCGTTCTGGGGGCAGGCGGTGACTGACATGACAGTGGTGACGATCCCCGGATCGTGATCCTGGTTCCCGATTCCTTCCGCCGATGGCGTTAGCGCCGGTCGGAGGGGGTGAACACACCGGCGCCCCTGGCGGGGTACGTGTTCACGCAAGGTGGGGGTTCCTTTACGATTGGGGACTCGTGACCGTTAATACCACCGTAACCGTGCGGGTCCCCGCGAAGGTGAACCTCCAGTTGGCGGTGGGGCCCGGACGCGAGGACGGGTTCCACGACCTCGTCAACGTGTTCCACGCCGTCTCACTGTTCGATGAGGTTACCGTCAAGGAGGCCCGGTCGCGTCGGCCGAGTCCCCCGGGCGGGGACGGCTCCGTCGTCGCGGAACTGACCGCCGGCGGCGGCCTGGGGTCCCACCTTTCCCGCGTTCCCCTCGACGCGAGCAACCTGGCCGCCCGCGCGGCGGTCCTGGTGGCCGAGCGCACGGGGAAGGGCTTCCCCGTCACCGTCCACCTGGACAAGAACATCCCGGTGGCGGGAGGCATGGCCGGGGGGAGCGCGGACGCGGCCGCCGCCCTGGTCGCCTGCGACCGGCTCTGGGGCGCCGGCCTGTCACGGGAGGCCCTCCTCGACTGCGCCGCCGAGCTCGGCAGCGACGTCCCCTTCGCCCTGGTGGGCTCGACGGCCGTCGGGACGGGACGGGGCGAGGTCCTCTCGCCGATGGCCAGCCCCGGCCGTTTCCGCTGGGTCTTCGCCCTGTCGCCGCACGGCCTGTCCACGGCGCGGGTCTTCCGCGAGTACGACCGGATCCGTCCGGACGCCCCCCCGCCGAGCCTCGACCCGGCCCTGGCCGGCGCGCTCGCGCTGGGGGACCCCGCGGCCGTCGGCGCGGCGCTCACCAACGACCTCCAGGAGGCCGCACTGTCCCTCCTGCCGGAGCTGGAGCGCACCCTCGGGACCGGGCGGGGCGCCGGGGCCCTGGGGGCCCTGGTGTCGGGCTCGGGGCCCACCTGTGCGTTCCTGGTGGGCGGTGGACCGGAGGACGCCGCCGTCGTGGCCGAGCGCGAGGCCTCGGTGGTCGCGGCCCTGGAGGGGAGCGGGCTGTGCGAGCAGGTGGTGACGGCCCACGGGGACGTGCCGGGCGCCGTTGTGCTGTGACCTAAATCACTGTCGTTTCTTCCGTTCTGTGGGGGTTTAGCCCAGTTGACCTGAACCACGGTTGAGGTCGAACACTGGTGTGCATGACGACCGCAACCGCCTTGTCGCGCTACGCCGACCTACCAGCCCTCATCGGCCTCATGGAGGGTGACGAGAAGCACATGGGCGCCGCCCACTCCACCCTGGACGTGGTGTGGGTCCTCTACGACCGCGTCCTGGCCGTCACCCCCGCGACGGCCGAGGACCCCGCCAGGGACCGCTTCCTGCTGTCCAAGGGCCACGGGCCCGCGGCGTTCTACGCGGTGCTGGCCGCCAAGGGGTTCGTGGACGTGGCCGCCCTGCGCGGCTGGACGGCCTTCGACTCCCCGCTGGGCCACCACCCGGACCGGGTCCTCGTGCCCGGGGTGGAGATCGGCAGCGGCTCCCTCGGCCACGGCCTGCCCCTCGGACTGGGCAGCGCCCTCGGCCTGCGCGCCCAGGGCGTCCGCCGCCCCGACGGCGCCGCCCCCCGCGTGGTGGTGCTCCTCGGGGACGGGGAACTCGACGAGGGCAGCAACCACGAGGCGATCGCCGTCGCCGGGCGGCTCGGCGTCGACAACCTCACCGCGGTCGTCGTGGACAACGCCTCCAGCACCCACGGCTGGCCCGGCGGCGTCGCCGCACGGTTCGCGGGGGAGGGGTGGGCGGCGCGCGAGGTCGCCGGGCGCGACCACGACGCCCTCCACGAGGCCCTCACCCGGCCCCACACAGGACGGCCGCTGGCCGTCGTCGCCCGCGTCCGGACCAGGTAGGGGACAGGCCATGCGAGAAACCTTCGCCGCCACCGTCAGCGAGGCCATGGACCGCGACCCGCGCGTCGCGGTGGTCCTCGCCGCCATCTCGGCGGGCATGTTCCGCTCCGCCGCGGCCCGCCACCCCGGGCGGGTGGTCGACGTCGGCATCCGGGAGCAGGCCATGATCGGGGTGGCCGGCGGGCTCGCCCTGACCGGGATGCGCCCGATCGTGCACAGCTACGCCCCGTTCCTGGTCGAGCGGCCGTTCGAGCAGGTCAAACTGGACTTCGCCCACCAGGACGTGGGCGCCGTCCTGGTCAGCATCGGCGGCTCCTACGACGCCTCCGAGGAGGGGCGCACCCACCAGGCGCCCGGCGACGTCGCCCTGCTCGACACCCTCCCGGGGTGGACCGTGCACGTGCCGGGACACCCGGACGAGGCCCGCGCCGCCCTGGAGTCCGCCATCCCCGGCGACGACCGCGTGTACGTGAGGCTGTCGGAGACCTCGAACCGCGCGCCCCGGCCCGTGGACGGGCGGCTGTCCGCGGTGCGCACGGGGTCGCCCCGCTCCGCGGGCGTGGTGGTCGCCGTCGGACCGATGCTGGACCGCGTGCTGGAGGCCACCGCCGACCTCGACGTGACGGTCGCCCACACCTCCACCGTGCGCCCGTTCGACCGCGCGGGGCTCAGCGCCCTGGTCGGGGCGGCGGGCAACGCCGACGTGCTCGTGGTGGAGCCCTACCTCGCCGGGACCTCCGCGCACGAGGTCGCGGCGGCCCTCGTGGACCGGCGCCACCGGCAGCTCGGGCTGGGGGTGGCCCGCGACCGGGAACTGCGCGCCTACGGCGCCCCCGCACAGCACGCGCGGGCGCACGGCCTGGACGCGGAGGGCATCGCCGAGGCCGCCAGGGGGTTCTTCCTGGTGTAGGCCGGGGCTGGGAACCCGGCGGCGCGGAACGCGCCCGGGGCCTTGCGTGGTGCGGCCCCGGGCGCGTCCCGTGCGGGGACACGCGCCGTCCGGGGCGCATCCCCGCGTGAGGCGCCGGGCGACTGCGGCGTCGTGCCCGGTCACCGCGACCCGGGCCGCGCCCCGCGGGAGGCACCCCGCCACCCGTGCCCGGGCTCGCCGGGGCCCGGGGCGCGGCGGCGTACGGGCGGGACGAGCCCGGCCCGCGGCCCCCGCCGTCGGGACAGGGATCCCGCGCCCCGGGGCGGGGCGGCCAGGGCACTGGGTCGGACCCGGGACAATGGAAGGTGATGACGAATCTGGTCAACCTTCAGGACGTGTCCCTGGCCTACGGGCCGCTCGTACTCCTCGACAAGGTGTCGCTCGGCGTCGACGAGGGCGAACGCATCGGTGTGGTCGGCCGCAACGGCGGCGGCAAGTCCACGCTGATCTCCGTGCTCTCCGGCATCACCGAGCCCGACTCCGGGCGGGTCGTGCACAACCGCGGGCTGCGCATCGGCTTCCTGCACCAGCGCGACACCTTCCCCGACACCACCGTCGGCGGGTTCGTGCTGGGCGACCGCGCCGAGCACGAGTGGGCGGGCGATTCCCGCATCCGCGACGTCCTGCGAGGCCTCCTCGGCGGCTGGGACCTGGACACGCCCATGTCCGGGCTCTCCGGCGGCGAGCGCCGCCGCTCGGGACTGGCGCGGCTGCTCATCGGCGACCACGACCTCATCGTCCTGGACGAGCCCACCAACCACCTCGACATCGAGGGCATCGCCTGGCTCGCCGAGCACCTGCGCGGCCGCCCGGAGGCGCTCGTGGTCGTCACGCACGACCGCTGGTTCCTGGACGCCGTCACGACCCGCACCTGGGAGGTCGGGCGCGGCGCCGTCGAGCGCTACGAGGGGGGCTACGCCGCCTACGTCCTGGCCAAGGCCGAACGGGACCGCCAGGCCGCGGCCTCCGAGGAGCGGCGCCAGAACCTCATGCGCAAGGAGCTGGCCTGGCTGCGCCGCGGCGCCCCGGCCCGGACCTCCAAGCCCAAGTTCCGCATCGAGGCGGCCAACCAGCTCATCGCCGACGAGCCGCCGCTCCGCGACACCGTCGAGCTGGTGCGGTTCGCGAGCTCCCGGCTCGGCAAGACCGTCATCGACCTCAAGAACGTGTCGGTGGCCGTCCCCGACCGGACCCTCCTGGACCACCTCACCTGGCAGCTGGGCCCCGGCGACCGGGTCGGCCTGGTGGGGGTGAACGGCGCGGGCAAGTCCACCCTCCTCAAGATCCTCGCCGAGGAGCGCGAGCCCGACTCCGGCAGCGTGCGCACCGGCCGCACCGTCAGGCTCGCCCACCTGTCGCAGAACGTCGTCGAACTCGACCCCGAGGCTCGCCCGCTCCAGGCCGTCATGGAGATCCGCGAGCACATCACCATCGGCAAGCGCGACTACACGGCGAGCCAGATGCTGGAGCGCTTCGGCTTCCGGGGCGACCGGCAGTGGACGCCGATCGGCGACCTGTCCGGCGGCGAGCGCCGCCGCCTCCAGCTCCTGCGCCTGCTCATGGACGAGCCCAACGTGCTGCTGCTGGACGAGCCCACCAACGACCTGGACATCGAGACCCTCACCGAGCTGGAGGACCTCCTCGACGGCTGGCCGGGCTCCCTCGTGCTGGTCAGCCACGACCGGTACTTCCTGGAGCGCATCACCGACCGGGTGCTCGCGCTCATGGGGGACGGCAGCCTCGCCTTCCTGCCCGGCGGCGTCGACGAGTACCTGGAGCGCCGCGCGGTGACCGCGGGGGAGGCCACGGTGCCGCTCGGCGCGTCCGAGACCGCTGCGGCCGGGGCCGCCCCCGAGCAGCCCGCGGTGTCCGCGACGGAGCGGCGCGCGGCCCAGAAGGAGCTCCAGCGCGTCGAGCGCCGCATGGACCGCATCACCAGGCGCGAGGCAGAGCTGCACGAGCTGATGGCCGCCGCCGCGAACGACTACGCCCGGCTCGCCGAACTGGACGCCGAGGCCAAGGCCCTGGCGACCGAGCGCGGCGAGCTGGAGGAGGTCTGGCTGGAGCAGGCGGAGATCGTCGGCGACTGACCGCCGGGCACGCTTCTCCCCCCGGCCGGGGCCCCGCGAGGGGGCCCGGCCGTGTCCGCGCGGGCCCCGCGCCCCTCCCCGGGCGCTCCCGTGCGAACATCCCCGCCGAGGGCCGCGGTCCGGGGCCGCGGGCACTCCCGCGACCGGCCCGGCCCCGCAGGGGTCCCGTGAGGGGCTCCCCGCCTCCGCCGGGCGGCTCGGGGCGCCGTCGAGTAGCCTCCGGGAACATGGGGCCGCCGCGGCCGACCGTACGCCGGGCGCCGCCCTCCCAGTGGACAGGAGTGAACCCGCATGACCGCTTTGGACGATATTCCGGTGACGCTGATCGACGGGCGCGAGACGACCTTCGGCGAGTGGGCCGGAAAGGTCAGGCTGGTGGTGAACGTCGCCTCCCGGTGCGGGCTCACGCCGCAGTACGGGCAGCTGGAGGAGTTGCAGAAACGCTACGCCGACCGGGGGTTCACCGTGCTGGGGTTCCCCAGCAACCAGTTCCTCCAGGAGTTCGGCAGCGACGGCAAGATCGCCGAGTACTGCTCCGCGACGTGGGGGGTGACCTTCCCGATGGCGAGCAAGGTCAAGGTCAACGGGAAGGACCGCCACCCGCTCTACGGCGAGCTCACGGCGACCCCCGACGCGGACGGCCAGGCGGGGAAGGTGAAGTGGAACTTCGAGAAGTTCCTCGTCCTCCCGGACGGCGCCGTGCACCGCTTCCGCCCGGCCACGCTGCCGGACGACCCCGCCATCGTCGCGCTCATCGAGAAGTCGCTCCCCGGGGAGGCGTGAGGGCGCGGTAGCCCGTCCCCTCCGGGGCGGGCCCGGACCGGAGGGGACGGGCCCCGGCCCGGCCCCGTGCCGGGCCGGAGCACGGACCGGCACGGGGACCGGGCCGCCGGTCCCCCGCGAGCGGGGACGCCCGGCCGGGTCCGCACACGGGCGGAGCGCCCGCGCCGATCCGGACGGCGCGCTCGGGGAGCTTCGCCGGGTCCCCACGCGGGCGGAGCGCCCCTCAGCGCACCTCCTCCGCGAAGACGGAGGCGATCTCCCGCGCGCCCTGCTCGTTCGGGTGGATGTCCGGGCCCCGTTCCGCGTCGCACATCCAGGTCAGGTCGCACACGTTCTGGAGGTTCGCGGGCATGCCGGTCCCGCTGTCCTCGGGCACCTCCCTGTTGGTGGCCTGGAAGACGGAGTCCACGTCCGCGACCTCGATGCCCTCGGCCTCGTAGGCCTCGGTGAGCGTCCCGTTGACCTCGGTGAGGATCTCCACGGCCTCCTCGGCGAGCCCGCCCCGCGCCTCGTGCTCGGGGAAGACCTCCTCGGCCTCCTCCGCGGACGCGGCGGCCTGCCCGGCGGGGTCGTCGTCGAGCAGGAGGAAGGCGAGGAACGGGTTGTAGTAGGTCATCGCGACGATCCGGGTGTCCGGGCCGGCCGCGGCGCGCAGCCGCTCGGCGATCTCGGGCACCTCGTCCTCCAGGCGGTCGAGGCCGTCGGCCACGCACTCCGCGTCGATGTCGATGTCCTCGGAGCTGTCCGCGCGGCCGTCCGGCGCGTTCACCCCCCGCACGCAGCGGGTGAAGTTGTTCGCCCCGATGGTGAGGGTCACCAGGTCCACCTCGCCCTCGTGCTCCGCGAGGAAGTCCTCGGCGGCCCGGAGCTGCTCACCGTCGTCGTAGCGCTCCTCGCAGTCGGGCAGGCCGCCCTCCATGAACGTGGTCGTGTCCTCGCCCGCGCAGCCCATGCGCTCGTGCCGGAGGCCGGGGTCGTCGTCGAGCAGGGTGCGGTACAGGACGTCCGTGTACCCTTCCTCGGTCTCGACGGGCGTCCCGTCCTCGTCGGGCTGCACACCCACGGCCAGCGAGTCGCCCAGGGACAGGTAGTAGCCCCCTTCGGCGCCGGGGGTCCCCGGCGCCGCCGTCCCTTCTCCGTCGGTGCCCGCGCACCCCGCCGCCAGCACTGCGACGGCCGTCACCGCGATCCAGCGGATTCGCACTCTCTGTCTCCCACCCGGGTCGGTTGCAGGTACGTGCCCGGGGCTGCCCGGTGGGCGGGCGCGCCGCCCTTCCCGGGTGCCGCCGGGCCCTTCACGTGGGGGAACCGGAAGGCGTCCGGGCCACGATGCCAGCCGCCGCGGGTCCGCGTCGAGCGTCCGGGTGGGAGATGTCTCTCAGCGGGCCGGCCGCGGGGCCCGGACCGCCGCGACCGTCCGGAGCGCTCTCCGGGACGGAGGAGGGACCCGCATGCGGCGGCGGGGGCGGGCCGCCGAGCTCTCCCGCCGGAGCCCGAAACGCGGTGCGCGCCCGGCAGCGCTCCTGGTGGGGGCGGACACCGCCGGCCGCGGGGGATGCCTCCGGCGGTCCCGGCGCTCGCGCCGATCGCCGCGAGCCCGGGACGTTCCGCGGAACGAGCCCTAGCCCTGCGGTCGGGAGGGGTCCCTGTCGAGGGGGGCCAGAAGGCATCTGAGCAACGATGCCAGCTGCTGCCGGTCGCCGTCGGGCATGGGGGCCAGAAGCGTCTCCTCGTAGCTGAGGAGCGACTCCAGGGCGGCGTCGATGCGCTCGGCGCCGCGTTCGGTGAGCCGGACCAGCACCCCGCGCTTGTCGTCGGGGTCGGGGCGGCGCTTGACCAGGCCGGCGGCGGCCAGCCTGTCCACCCGGTTGGTCATGGTCCCGGAGGTCACCAGGGTGGCGCGCAGCAGCCGTCCGGGGCTCAGTTCGTACGGGGGGCCGGAGCGGCGCAGCTCCGCGAGCACGTCGAACTCCCAGGGCTCCAGTGCGTGCTCGGTGAAGACCGTGCGCCGGGCGCGGTCCAGGTGGCGTGCGAGCCGGGACACACGGCTGAACACCTCCAGGGGTGTCACGTCCACGTCCGGGCGTTGGGAGCGCCACGCCTCGATCAGCCCATCCACCTCATCGCGCATGGGGACAGCCTATCTCTTGACATCAAGATAGTGGGGCGGGTATGCCGCACTTCCCGCGTCCCGCTCGCGGCAGCAGCGCGGGGGACGGGCCGCGGCGGACCCGTCCCCCGGTGCGCCGGGGGACGGGGGTCAGCCCCCGCCCCGCCGCCTCGTCTGCAGCCTCGGCTTGGGCTCCAGGCTCGCGAGCCCGTTCCAGGCCAGGTTGACCAGGTGCGCGGCGACCACCTCGCGCTTGGGCCTGCGCACCTCGAGCCACCACTGGCCCGTCAGCGCCCACATGCCCACCAGGGCCTGCGCGTACATCGGGGCGAGCGCCGGGTCGTAGCCGCGCTCGGCGAACTCGTCGACCATGATGTGCTCGACCTGGCTGGCGATGTCGTTGATCAGGCTGGCGAAGCTTCCCGTGCCGGAGGCCACGTGGGAGTCGCGGGTCAGCACCCGGAACCCGACCGTGTTCTCCTCCACGTAGCGCAGCAGGGCCAGCGCAGCCTTCTCGATCTTGCCCCGTGCGCTGTCGGCGGTGAGGGCCTCGCCCATCATCTCCAGGAGGGTGCGCATCTCACGGTCGACCACGACCGCGTAGATCCCCTCCTTGCCGCCGAAGTGCTCGTACACGACGGGCTTGGACACCCCGGCCCGTGCGGCGATCTCCTCGACGGAGGTCGCGTCGAACCCGCGCTCGGCGAACAGCTCCCGGCCGATCTCCAACAGCTGTTGCCGACGCTCCTTGCCCGTCATGCGCTTGCGGCGCACGCGGACCTTCTGCTCGCTGTCGGCTGCTCCCATGATGGCTGTCGATCCTAGACCTTGACCCGCTTGGCGGCGAGCCGGTCGTTGTTGGGCCAGCGGACCTTCGTGGCCCAGCCGAGCTTCTCGAACGCCCAGATCACGCGGGCGGAGATGTCGATCTGGCCCTTGAGCACGCCGTGGCGCGCGCAGGTCGGGTCCGCGTGGTGCAGGTTGTGCCAGGACTCGCCGAACGACGGGATGGCGAGCCACCACACGTTGCGGGAGCGGTCGCGCACCTCGAAGTTCTCCTCGCCGATGGTGTGGCAGATGGAGTTGATGGACCAGGTGACGTGGTGCAGCAGCGCCACGCGGACCAGGCTCGCCCAGAAGAACGCGGTGAACGCGCCCCACCAGGACATGGTCACGAGGCCGCCGATGAGGGCGGGGGCGCCGAGGGAGAAGAGCACGATCGGCAGGAACAGCTTGTCGACGAGGACGATGTCCTTGTCCTTGAGCAGGTCCGGGGCGAAGCGGCGCGGCGAGGTCTTCTTGTCGTCCAGGTACATCCAGGCCATGTGCGCGTAGTACAGGCCCTTGGCGACGGACTTCCAGTCGTCCCCGAAGCGCCACGGCGAGTGCGGGTCGCCCTCGGCGTCGGCGTACTTGTGGTGGCGGCGGTGGTCGGCCACCCACTTGATGACGCTGCCCTCGATGGCCAGCGAGCCGGCGACCGCGAGCGCGATCCGCAGCGGGCGGTTGGCCTTGAAGGAGCCGTGGGTGAAGTGGCGGTGGAAGCCGACCGTGATGCCCAGGCCGCTGATGAGGTAGAAGACCGACGCGATCGCGATGTCGGTGAGGCTCAGGCCCCATCCCCAGAAGAAGGGGACGGAGGCGAGCAGGGCGATGAGCGGGACGAAGACGAACGCGAAGACGGTGAAGCGCTCGGCCCTGCCCCGCAGTTCCGGCTCGTACTCGGGGATCGCCTCGCGCTTCCCCTCGGCGTTCTCGGTCGGTAGCTCGGCAGCAGTGGTCATGGTCGTACACACCTCGTCGTCACGGCAGGGTCCTCGCGGTCGGACGGTGTCCGAGAGGCGCGGAGCACCCGTCGCGACGGCCCAACCTATTCCTACGTAACCGTAACCTACGACCCCGTAGGTTTGGCAAGCCCTCCACCGGAGGCGCTATGTTGGTGCCTGGCGTACGGCGCAACGCGTGCGCGCCCTGCCTTCCCGGATGATGTAATCGGCAGCATGTGGGGTTTTGGTCCCCATCGTCCAGGTTCGAGCCCTGGTCCGGGAGCCTCCACCCGTTCTCCCCCCTATCCCCGTATCCCCGTGCGCGCGAGGGAAACCCCGGCCCTTGCGCCCGGACGCCCCGGGCTCCCCGGCGCCGGGCCCGGCCCGGTGGCGCGGCGCATCTCACAGAACGCCCCGGAACCCGACGCCACAGGCCCGGTCCGGCCCCCGCTCCCCGCCCCGGCGTCACGTGCCCGCAGGACGCCTGTGACACGCATGTATCCTTCCCATGTCGGCCGCTGGTCATCCGACGGCCGCCCGCGCGGCACGCGGGTCGAGCCGCCGAAGGGTGAGCCGACAGTTCAATGCCAGCTATCACGAGGGGTCTCCTTCAGTGAGCGTGAACCGTCCGGCTGCCGTCATCGTCCTCGCGGCGGGCGAGGGCACCCGAATGAAGTCGAAGCTTCCCAAGGTCCTCCACGAGCTCAACGGCCGCAGCATGCTCGGCCACGTTCTCGCGGCCGCGGGCGAACTGGACCCCCACCACTCGGTCGTGGTCGTCGGCCACGCCCGGGACCAGGTCCGGTCCCACCTGGCGGAGGTCGCCCCCGAGGCCGCCACCGCGGTCCAGGAGGAGCAGAACGGCACCGGCCACGCGGTGCGCATGGCGGTCGAGGACCTCGCCGCCAAGGGCACCGAGCTCGCCGGCACCGTCGTCCTGACGTGCGGGGACACCCCGCTCCTGCGCGGTTCCACGCTCTCGGAGCTGGTGGCCGCCCACGAGAAGGAGGGCAACGCCGTCACGGTGCTGTCCGCCCGCGTCCCCGACCCCCACGGCTACGGGCGCATCGTGCGCGACGGCGACGGCGACTTCACCGGCATCGTCGAACACGCCGACGCCTCCCCGGAGCAGCACGCGATCGACGAGATCAACTCGGGCATGTACGCGTTCGACGGAGCGCTCCTGTCCGCCGTCGTCAAGCGCCTGTCCACGGACAACGCCAAGGGCGAGGAGTACATCACCGACGCGGTCGCGCTCCTGCGCGGGGACGGGAACCGGGTCGGCGCCTGGATCGCCGAGGACTGGCACGAGGTGCAGGGCGTCAACAACCGCGTCCAGCTCTCCGAGGCCCGCCGCGTCCTCAACGACCGCCTCCTCGCCGAGCACATGCTCGCGGGCGTCACGGTGGTGGACCCCGCCTCCACGTGGGTGGACGCGCAGGTCCGCATCGGACGCGACGCCGTGCTCGAGCCCGGCACCCGCCTGCTCGGCGCCACCGTCGTCGGCGAGGACGCCGTCGTCGGCCCCCGCGCCGACCTGAGGGACACGGTCGTCGGCGAGGGCGCCCGGGTGCGCGAGACGACCGCCGACCGGGCCGAGATCGGCCCGGGGGCCACGGTGGGCCCCTACACCTTCCTCCGACCGGGCACCCGCCTGGCCGGGCGGGCCAAGGCCGGCGCCTTCGTCGAGATCAAGAACTCGAACGTGGGCGCCGGATCCAAGATCCCGCACCTGACCTACGTCGGGGACGCGGACATCGGCGTGGGCAGCAACATCGGCTGCTCCTCCGTGTTCGTCAACTACGACGGGGTGGACAAGCACCGGAGCGTCATCGGCGACCACGTGCGGCTCGGCAGCGACAACACCTTCGTCGCGCCCGTGCACGTGGGCGACGGCGCCTACTCCGGTGCGGGCACCGTGATCAGGGACGACGTTCCGCCCGGCGCGCTGGCGATCTCCGAGGGGCACCGCCAGCGCAACGTCGAGGGCTGGACCCGGCGCAAGCGCCCGGGCACGCCCTCCGCCGAGGCGGCGGACAAGGCCGATCGGCACAGAGCCGACGACAAGCAGTGACTGTGGGGGAGAAACACGTGACCGGCATGAAGGCCACCGGCCAGAAGAACCTGATGCTGTTCTCGGGACGCACACACCCGGGGCTGGCCGAGGAGGTAGCCAAGGAGCTGGGGATCGAGGTGGTCCCCACCCGGTTCGACACCTTCGCCAACGGTGAGATCTTCATGCGGTACCTGGAGTCGGTCCGCGGCTGCGACGCGTTCGTCATCCAGAGCCACGCCGACCCGGTCAACGAGTCGATCATGGAGCAGCTGATCATGGTGGACGCGCTCAAGCGCGCGTCCGCCAAGCGGATCACCGTGGTCACGCCGATCCTGGGCTACGCCCGCCAGGACAAGAAGCACCGCGGCCGCGAGCCCATCTCGGCGCGCCTGGTCACCGACCTGTTCCGGACCGCGGGCGCGGACCGGATGATGGCCGTCGACCTGCACACGGACCAGATCCAGGGCTTCTTCGACGGCCCGGTCGACCACCTCTTCGCGCTGCCGATCCTGGCCGACCACGTCGCCAGCCAGGTCGAGCGCTCCGACATCACCGTGGTCTCCCCCGACGCGGGCCGCGTCCGGACCGCCGACCGCTGGGCGGACCGCCTCGGCGCCCCCCTGGCGATCATCCACAAGCGGCGCGACCCGGACGTCGCCAACCAGGTGAAGGTCCACGAGGTCGTCGGCACGGTCAAGGACCGCGTCTGCGTCCTGGTGGACGACATGATCGACACCGGCGGCACCATCGTGAAGGCCTCCGAGGCCCTGTTCGAGCAGGGGGCCAGGAAGGTCATCGTGGCCGCCACGCACGGCGTGCTGTCCGGCCCGGCGGCCGAGCGCCTCCAGAACTCGCGGATCTCGGAGGTGATCATCACCAACACGCTCCCCGTCCCCGAGGAGCGGGCCTTCGAGAAGCTGACCCAGCTCTCGATCGCCCCGCTGGTGGCCCGCGCGATCAGCGAGGTCTTCACGGACGGCTCGGTCACGAGCCTGTTCGAGTAGGCCCGCGCCAAGTTCCCGCCAAGTCCCGCGCGCCCCGTTGACGGCCTCCCGGTCCGGGAGGCGCCCGCCGACGGGGCGTGTTCTGAGTCGTCGGTGAAGCCAGTAGACTTGACCGAGTGTCCCCGTGCCCAGGTGGAGTCGTGTTCGGCTTCGCTCAGGAGCACGGGCAGGGGTGCGCGACGAGCGTTCCCGGGCCGGACGGGTCCGGTGACGGCTCGCCGGGCACGCCTGGAACCAGGGCGGTCGCGTCCCCTGCCTGAGGGGAGACCCCGCCGCATTCTCCGCCGAGGGCGGGAATCGTTCGTACTACTGGAGTCGTGTTCCCCGTGCTGCGGGGTTGAACCCGAGGAGTTTTGTCGTGTCCGAGGTACGTATCGCTGCCGAGCCCCGCACGGAATTCGGCAAGGGCGCCTCCCGTCGCGCCCGCCGCGCGGGTAAGGTGCCGGCCGTCCTCTACGGCCACGGCACCGAGCCCCGCCACCTGAACCTGCCGGGCCACGAGCTCATGCTCGCCCTGAAGACCCCGAACGTCCTGATCCGCCTCGAAGGCCTGGACAAGGACAACCTCGCCCTGCCCAAGAGTGTGCAGCGCGACGCCATCAAGGGCTTCCTTGAGCACATCGACCTCCTGGTCGTGTCCAAGGGCGAGAAGGTCGAGGTTGAGATCTCGGTGAACCTGACCGGTGAGGTCAAGGCCCCGGGTGTGCTCAATCAGGAGCTCGTCACCGTGACCGTCGAGGCTGAGGCCACCAACATCCCCACCGGTGTCGACTTCGACATCGAAGGCCTGGAGGTCGGGGCCAACCCGACCGCCGGCGACCTGAAGCTGCCCACGGGCGCCACCCTGGTCACCGACCCCGAGACCCTCGTGCTCACCGTCTCCGCGCCCCGCGTGGAGGAGGAGCCGACGACCGGAGCCGAGACCACCGAGGAGGCCGCCGCCGAGTAGGGCGGTGGTGCTGTCCACGGATCTGGACGAACGCGCGGTTCCCACGGGGGCCGCGCGTTCGCCGTATCGGTAGGGTCGTGCCCCATGTGGACCTGGTTGAGGGTGTTGTCGGGCAGGAAGGAAGCCGGCGGTGGCGACACCGCGGGCGGGAGCGGCGGCAGGAGCGCCGAAGGGGGGAGCGGGGACATGGGCGAGGCCGAGCGCTGGCTCGTCGTGGGGCTGGGCAACCCCGGCCCCAAATACGCGGGCAACCGGCACAACGCCGGCTTCCTGGTGGTCGGGGCGCTCGCCGGCGGCGAGCGCTGGAAGGCGCACAAGGCGCACGCCGAGGTGGTGGAGACGCGCCTGGAGGGCGTGCCGGTGGTCCTGGCCAAGCCCCGGACCTTCATGAACCTGTCGGGCGGCCCGGTGGCCGGCCTGGCGAGGTTCTACAAGGTGCCGGTCGAGCGGATCATCGTGGTGCACGACGAGATGGACATCGACTTCGGCGCGCTGAAGCTCAAGAAGGGCGGGGGGCCCGGCGGGCACAACGGGCTCAAGTCGATGACGGCGTCCCTGTCCAGCCCGGAGTACATCCGCGTGCGCTTCGGGGTGGGCCGCCCGCCGGGACGCATGGACCCGGCCGCGTACGTGCTCAAGGACTTCTCCGCGGCCGAGCGCGCCGAGCTGGACCTGGACGTCGAGCGGGCCGCGGACGCCGTGCGCACGGTCCTCCGCGACGGCCTGGGCCGGGCGCAGAACATCTTCCACACCGCGGCCTGAGGGACGGCCGGGGAGCGGTCACGGACGGCCCCGGCCGCGCCCTCCCGCCGGAGGGCCGCCCGCCGGGCCCCGGCCGCGTCGCCCGCCGTGGCGGGCGCCCCCGGCCGGGTCGACGGGGCCGCCCGCTCCTCCCCGGGCCGCCTCCTGCCGCCGGGCACCTCCACCCGGGCGGCCTCCCCCTCCGCGCCCCCGGACCCGGTTCTCAGCGGCGCAGCAGCCGCCAGGTGGCCAGGGCGAGGGCGTGCGTCCCGCCGACCGGCCCACCGTCCTCCGCCCCCGCGGTCGGCCTCCCCTCCGCCGAGCCCGGCCCATCGGTTCCGGCGCGGACGCCGTCGGCGATCACCCCGACCAGCGCCCCCGCGAGGTACGCGGCGTGTGTGCGCACGGGCACGTCGTCGAACCCCGCGGGCCCCGCCCCGGCCGCGAAGCGCGCGGCCAGCTCCCCGGCCAGGCGCTCCCGCAGGCGGTTCGCGAAACGGGGGCTTCCCTGGTCGGACAGCATCCGCCGGTACAGCACGGCGTTCTCGGACACGTGGGCGAACAGGTCCACCAGAGGTTCCGGCGGCCGGTCCCGCGGGGCGTCCAGCGGACACAGCGCCGCGCACCGCGCCACGTGCGCGACGGCGTCGTCCATGGCGTCGGCGACCAGGGCGTCCAGGTCGGCGTAGTGCTGGTACACCGTCGCCCGGTTCACCTCGGCGCACCGCGCCACGGCGGACATCGTCACGTCGGCGAGCTCCCGCTCGGCGGCCAGGGAGAGGAGGGCGGCGCGCAGCCGGTCACGGGTGCGCCGGGCGCGCGGGTCGTCGGGGTTCACCGTTCCAGGCTAGGACACGCGACCATTAAAAGACACCTGTTGCTTAAACGACAAGTGTTGGTTATGGTCCGGGGTATGAGGATCGAGGTCTGGGCGGACGTGGTCTGCCCCTGGACGTACATCGGCAAGCGGCGCCTGGAGCGGGCCCTCGCCGGCCTGTCCGGCGCGGAGTCCATGGAGGTGGTCTGGCGCCCGTACCGGATCGACCCCTCCGCCCCCGCGGTCGGCGAGCCGCTGGGCGCGCTGCTGGAGGATCCCTCCGTGGACGACGCCCTCCGGGCGTGCGCACCCGCCCTCACTCCGGGTGAGAACCGGGCCCGGGTCGCGGAGACCGCGGCGTCCGAGGGCCTGGGGCCCCGGTGGGGCGCGGCCTGGAGGGTCAGCAGCCACGACGCCCACAGGCTCGTCCTGCTCGCGGGCCGGGCCGAAGGGACCGGGCTCCAGGACGCCGTCGTGGAGGGCGTCCTGCGCGCCCACTTCGTGGAGGGCGAGGACATCGGCTCCGCCCCGGTCCTCGACCGGATCGCCCGGGGCGCCGGTCTCCCGGACGGCGGCCGCCTCCTCCGGGCGGGGGAGGGAGGGCAGGAGGTCCGGGAGCTGGTCCTGCGCGGCCGGGCGGCCGGGGTCCGCACCTCCCCGACGCTCGTCGCCAACGGCCGCGCGCTGGAGGGTGCGCAGCACCCCGACGCGATCCGTGAGTTCCTGGTCGCCGCCGCCGGGCACGAGCCCCGGGTCCTCCCGGAGGAGGTCGAGCGCTTCCGCCTGGCGGAGGCCCTGCTGGACTCGGGCGACCCGCTCGGGGCGCTCACGCTCCTGCGGCCGCTGCTCGACGGGCACGCCGCCGACCGGGGCGTGCGCCTGCTCGCCGCCCGCGCCCACTACCGCTCCGCGCAGCTCAACCGCGCCAGGCGAGGACTGGAGGCGCTGGTCGAGGAGGCCCCGGACGACGCCTACGCCCGCCTGCTGCTGGGGCGGACCCTCCAGCGCCAGGGAGAGGAGGAGTCGGCCGCGCCCCACCTGCGCCTGGCGGGGGTGATGGTCCCGTCCTACGCCTGACGGAGCCGGCCCCGGGGTCGACCCCGGGGCCGCGTTCCCCGGGCGGGCCGTCACGTCCCGCGCACGGTTTCGGTCGTCCCCTACCCGGGTCCACTTCTGTCCGTCCCCGGCGTGTCCGCCGGGGTGTTCCGGGTCTCGGAACAGACACATTCTTGGCTTGACCAGGTCTTCTTGCCCGACAATGAGCAACCCAGCGCGACTTTTCCACTACTTTTGGTTACTGTTCGGGTCGTCGTTCCTGTGCGCGCCCGACCAGACGCCCCGCTCATGCCCTCTGCGTCGATGCCAGTGGCGCCCGGGGTGATGACTCGAAGTAGGGCTCCACAGCCGTGGTCTTGGGGGAAGCATGGTCACCAGCGGGGTGAAGGCCGTCCGTGAACAGCCGGCGCGCACCGTCGTCGGCGCCGGAGACGGCGCCGGCGGACGGGACGCCGGGATCGGTCCGCTGCTCACCGGGGGAGGCGCCGGGCCGCGGACGCGCTCCGCGTCCTGGACGCGGCCGTACGTCGTGAGCCTCGTCGTGCTGGACCTCGCCGCGGCCCTCGCGGCGACCCTGGGCGGAACGGTCCTCCGCTTCCACGGCTCACCGGGGGCGTCCGCCGCCTCCACCCACCTCCTGCTCTCCCTCCTCCTGCCCTTCGCGTGGGTCCTGTTCGTCTACCTGGGCGGCGGCTACGCCCGGCGCTTCCTCGGCGTGGGCACCGAGGAGTACCGGCGCGTCGCCACGGCCGGGCTCGCGCTCGCCGCGTCCGTCGCGATCGGCGCGTACGCGGTCACGTTCGACCTGGCGCGCGGCTACGCACTCGTCGCGCTCCCGCTCGTCCCCCTGGTCAGCCTCGCCCTGCGGTACGCGCGCCGCAAGGCCCTGCACCGGAGGCGGCGCTCCGGACTGTGCATGAGCGGCGTCGTGGTCGTCGGGCACCGGGCCGCAGCGGGGGACCTGATCCGCCGGTTCCGCGACGAGATCTACCACGGCATGCGCGTCGTCGGCGTGTGCCTGCCGCCGGACGACACCGTCGCCGGCCTGGGGACGGACGCGGTGGAGGACTGCCCGGTCCTGGGCGCCTTCGAGGACGCGGCCGACGCGGCGGCCCTCGTCGGGGCCGACACCGTGGCGGTCCTCGCCTGCCCCGAGATGGACGGGGCCGAACTGCGCCGCCTGGCCTGGCGGCTGGAGAAGAACGGCACCGACATCATCGTCGCGTCGGCGCTGATGGAGGTCGCGGGGCCGCGGACCTCCATCCGGCCGGTCGCGGGGCTGCCGCTCCTGCACGTGGAGCACCCCGAGCTGGCGGGCGTCCGCCGCGTGCTCAAGTCGGTCTTCGACCGCTCCGCCGCCGCGCTCGCCCTGTTCCTGCTGTCCCCGCTGTTCCTGGCGCTGTTCGTCCTCATCCGGGGGGAGGGCCGCGGCCCCGCGCTGTTCACGCAGACCCGCGTGGGCCGGGGTGGCGCCGAGTTCACCGTGTACAAGTTCCGTACCATGGTGGTCGGGGCCGAGGCGTTGAAGGCGATGCTCCAGCCCCGCAACGAGCACGACGGTGTGCTGTTCAAGATGCGTCGCGACCCCAGGGTGACGTCCGTGGGGGCATGGCTGCGCCGGTACTCGCTCGACGAGCTTCCCCAGCTCGTCAACGTGGTCCGGGGGGAGATGTCGCTCGTCGGCCCCAGGCCGCCGCTGCCGGAGGAGGTCGCCCAGTACGGGCACGACGTCCGCCGGAGGCTGGTGGTCAAACCGGGGCTGACGGGTCTGTGGCAGGTCAGCGGCAGGTCCGACCTCTCGTGGGAGGAATCGGTCCGCCTCGATCTGCGGTACGTGGAAAACTGGTCGCTGACGCTGGACATCCAGATCCTGTGGAAGACGTGGTCAGCGGTGATCCGTGGGGCGGGAGCATACTAGCCGGTGAAGAGCATCCGAAACGATCATGAGGTGGCCCGCGACCTGGCCGGCGAGGCGGGGCAGCTGCTGCTGCGCCTGCGCGCCCGGCACGGTTTCGACGAACCCGACGTGCTGCGCACGCTGGGGGACCGGACCTCCCACGAGTTCCTGTTCTCGGCGCTGGGCCGGCTGAGGCCCAGCGACGCGGTGCTCTCCGAGGAGGGCGCCGACGACCACTCCCGGCTCCGGGCCAGGCGCGTGTGGATCATCGATCCGCTCGACGGCACCCGGGAGTTCGCGGAGGCGGGCCGCACCGACTGGGCGGTGCACGTCGCCCTGTGGGAGGACGGCGACCTGGTCGCGGGGGCCGTGGCGCTCCCCGCGCAGGGCAGCACCCTGTCCACGGTCGACCCGCCCTGGCTGCCCGAGGAGCGCCCGGCGGGCCAGCGGCTGCGCATCACGGCCAGCCGGACCCGGCCGCCCGCCTTCGTGCAGCGGATGGCGACCCAGCTCGGCGCCGAGGTGGTACCGATGGGGTCGGCGGGCGCGAAGATCTGCGCGGTGCTCCTCGGCATCGCCGACATCTACGTGCACGCGGGCGGCCAGTACGAGTGGGACAGCGCGGCCCCGGTGGCGGTCGCGCGGGCCTCCGGCCTGCACACCTCCCGGATCGACGGCTCCGAACTGCGCTACAACGTAGCCGACCCGCTACTCCCCGATGTCCTCGTATGCCGATCGGAATTGTCGGGTATGTTGTTGGCAAGCATCCGCGACGGCGCGGACCTGGACAGCGCGGGTCCGCACGCGGGGGGCTGACCGAAGGACCCCCGCGCCGTCGGCCGTGCGGTATCTCTAAGGCGGATTCATGGGTCAGGCGAGTCAGCAGGCGCCCGGGCGCTACCAGCTCTCCCAGCTGGACGTCCTCGAGGCCGAGGCGATCTTCATCATGCGCGAGGTGGCCGCGGAGTTCGAGCGGCCGGTGCTGCTCTTCTCCGGGGGCAAGGACTCCATCGTGATGCTCCGCCTCGCGGAGAAGGCGTTCTGGCCCGGAGCCGTCCCGTTCCCCGTCATGCACGTCGACACCGGCCACAACTTCGACGAGGTCATCGAGTTCCGCGACCGCAGGGTCGCCGAGGCCGGGGTGCGCCTGGTGGTGGCCTCGGTGCAGGAGCAGATCGACGCGGGCAAGGTCTCCGAGCCCACCGGGCGCTGGGCGAGCCGCAACAGGCTCCAGACCTCCGCGCTGCTGGAGGCCATCGAGGACAACGGCTTCGACGCGGCCTTCGGCGGCGCCCGGCGCGACGAGGAGAAGGCCCGGGCCAAGGAGCGGGTCTTCTCCTTCCGCGACGAGTTCGGCCAGTGGGACCCCAAGAACCAGCGCCCCGAGCTGTGGAGCGTGTTCAACACCCGCATCGACCGCGGCGAGCACATCCGGGTCTTCCCGATCTCCAACTGGACGGAGCTGGACGTGTGGGCCTACATCCGGCGTGAGCGGCTGGAGCTGCCCTCCATCTACTTCGCGCACGAGCGCCGCGTCTTCGAGCGGGACGGCATCCTGCTCGCCGACTCGCCGATCATCCGGCGCGACGAGACCGAGGTCCCGTTCCAGGAGACCGTCCGGTACCGCACGGTCGGCGACCTGACGTGCACGGGGGCGGTCCGGTCCACGGCGGTGGAGATCGACGACATCATCGCGGAGATCGCCGCGACCCGGATCACCGAGCGGGGGCAGACCCGGGCCGACGACCGCGCCAGCGAGGCCGCGATGGAGGACCGCAAGAAGGAGGGCTACTTCTAGCCCGCCCGTCCCGCCGGACGCCTCCGGCACAGCCCCGGCCCCACCGGGCTCCACCATCCCTACGGACACCGGCGCCGCGGAACCGGCCGCCCGCCGACCGCCCGCCAGCCGACGGACGTTCCGGCGCGGGGCCACCGCCTCCGCCATCCGGTTGTTGAGCCGCCCACACTTCCCACATTGGACCAGGCAAGCATGAACAACGACATCCTGCGGTTCGCGACGGCGGGCTCCGTCGACGACGGTAAGAGCACCCTGATCGGCCGCCTGCTCTTCGACTCCAAGTCGATCTTCGAGGACCAGCTCGACGCCGTGGAGCGCACCAGCGCCGCGCGCGGCGAGGAGCACACCAACCTGGCGCTGCTCACCGACGGCCTGCGGGCCGAGCGCGAGCAGGGCATCACGATCGACGTGGCGTACCGCTACTTCGCCACGCCCCGGCGCACCTTCATCATCGCGGACACCCCCGGGCACATCCAGTACACGCGCAACATGGTCACCGGCGCCTCCACCGCCGACCTGGCGATCATCCTGGTGGACGCCCGCAAGGGGCTCCAGGAGCAGAGCCGCCGCCACGCGTTCCTCACCACCCTGCTCCAGGTCCCGCACCTGGTGCTGGCGGTCAACAAGATGGACCTGGTGGACCACTCCGAGGAGCGGTTCGAGGAGATCAAGGCGGAGTTCAGCGACTTCGCCACCAAGCTCGACGCCCGCGACCTCACCTTCGTGCCGATCTCCGCGCTGCACGGCGACAACGTGGTGACCCGCTCGGAGAACATGCCCTGGTACACCGGGCCCTCCCTGCTGCACCACCTGGAGAACGTGCACATCGCCTCCGACCGCAACCTCATCGACGCGCGCTTCCCGGTGCAGTACGTGATCCGCCCGCACAAGTCCGACGACCCCGAGCTGCACGACTACCGGGGCTACGCCGGCCAGCTCGCGGGCGGCGTCCTGAAGCCGGGCGACGAGGTCACCCACCTGCCCTCCGGCCTGAACACGCGCATCGCCAGGATCGCCACCGCGGACGGGGACGTCGCGGAGGCCTACTCGCCGATGTCGGTCACCCTCCTGCTGGAGGACGAGATCGACATCTCCCGGGGCGACATGATCTGCCGCCCCAACAACGCCCCGGCGGTCACGCAGGACCTGGAGGCGATGGTCTGCTGGATGACGGACGCGCGCAAGCTCACCCAGGGCTCCAGGCTCCTCGTCAAGCACACCACCCGGACGGCGAAGGTCGTCGTCAAGGACCTGCGCTACCGGCTGGACGTCAACACGCTGCACCGCGACGAGCAGGCGGACCACCTGGCCCTGAACGAGATCGGCAGGGTGCGCCTGCGCTCCACCCAGCCGCTGTTCGTCGACGAGTACTCCCGGAACCGGCAGACGGGCGGGTTCATCCTCATCGACGAGGCCACGAACACCACCGTCGGAGCGGGGATGGTCGTCAAGACCGACTAGGGACCGCCCCTCCTCCGTCCCCCGGCGGCGGGGGACGGAGGAGGGGCGGACCGGGGACCCCGCAGCAGGGGGCCGCCTTCGGGCGGCCCCCTGCCGTGTTCCCGGGAGCCCCCTCCGCCAGGTGTGGTCAGGACCGGTCCGGACCGGTCGAGGGGGAGCGCGGAGGCGCCCCCGCCCGGGGCCGACCCGTGTGCGGGGCGCCGGAGTTTTCCGAGACGAAGGCGGAGACATTCGGATTCTTACGAAATGGTTTCCGATCGTAAAACCCTGTTTCAGTGTCGGTGGTACCGGGTGTCGCGAGCGGCGGAGTGAATGGCGTTTTCCCACTACAGGGCTGTGTCCACGCGGATGCGCTGAGGCATGTGGGCAGGTCGGTGCGGTGTCGATCGCCCCGTGCGGCGGGGGTGGCGTGTTCGTTGGACGTAAAAAAACTTCGCTCTAACCCTGGCATAAAGGAGAGAAGGTTACTAAGGTAGCGAATCGCAGGAAGGGTGCAATCGAGTGAACACACTTGGTTATGCCTCACTGTGTACCTCCCACTCCCAAACCCCCAACAAGGAGAATAAGAGTGCAGAAGCACACCACTCGGCGTGTGGCGATCAGCGTCGCCGCTGCCGGTGCCCTCTCCCTCCCCCTCGCTCTCTCCGGCGCCGCCTCCGCGAGCGCCGACGAGCTCGCGCCCCTCTACACCAGCGACGCCGCCGCCGGCGGCGACTACTTCGTCGTCCTGGAGGACTCGCTCAGCGCCTCCTCCGTCAGCGCGTCGTCCCTCGGCATCTCCTCCGACCAGGTGAACCACACCTACGAGGAGGTCCTCAACGGGTACTCGGCCAGCCTGAGCGCCTCCGAGGTCCGGGAACTGCGGGCGCAGGACGGTGTCGCCTACGTCGAGGAGGTCGGCGTCGCGCATACCACCGTCACCTGGGGCCAGGACCGCATCGACCAGGAGGACCTCCCCCTGGACGGCTCGTACAGCACCACCGGTGACGGCTCCGGCGTCTCCGCCTACATCATCGACACCGGCATCGACGCCTCGCACCCGGACTTCGGCGGCCGCGCCTCGTCCGCGTTCGACGCGTACGGCGGCGACGGCGGCGACGGCAACGGCCACGGCACCCACGTCGCCGGCACCATCGGCTCCGACACCTACGGCGTCGCCCCCGGCGCCGACCTGTTCGGCGTCAAGGTCCTCGACGACAACGGCTCGGGCTCCTACGACGACGTCGTCGCGGGCGTCGACTGGGTCGCCGAGAACGCCGGTCCGAACTCGGTCGCGAACCTGTCCCTGGGCGGCCCGGTCTCCCCGACCCTGGACGAGGCCGTCAACAACCTCGCCGCGGCCGGCGTGTTCGTCGCCGTGGCGGCGGGCAACGAGGGCCAGGACGCCGGCAACGTCTCCCCGGGCGGCGCCGACGGCGTGGCCACGGTGGCGGCGTCCGACGCGACCGACACCTCGGCCTACTTCACCAACTTCGGTGAGGACGTGGACATCTACGCCCCGGGCGTGGACGTCGAGTCGACCGTCCCCGGCGGCGGGACCGACTCCTACGACGGCACCTCGATGGCCAGCCCGCACGTGGCCGGCGCCGCGGCGCTCTACAAGAGCAGCGTCGGCGACGACGACCAGGCGACCATCCAGGACTGGCTCGTCGCCAACGCCAGCGCCGACAAGCTGAGCGGCGTGCCCTCCGGCACCGTCAACCTGCTGCTCAACGTCACCGGCCTGTAGCCGGAGCGGCTGTGGAGACCCCGCGCGTCCACAGCCCGCCCCATGACGCCTGAGTGAGAGCACGAACGGCCCCGGTCGGGGCGTGACCTCCCCGACCGGGGCCGTTCGCCGTCTCCGGGAAACGACTTCCCGCCGGGGCCCGCCCCCCGGCGGGTCGTCGCGTTCCGATGTCGGATCGTGACCGGTGGTAATAGTCTGAGGGTGTGGATGACGGTTATCGGTTGGTGTTCGTCGGCGGCATGGGCCGGTCCGGGTCGACCCTCATCGAGCTGCTGCTCGGAGAGCTGCCCGGGTTCTGCTCGGTGGGCGAGATCGTGCACCTGTGGCGCCGGGGGCTGGTGGAGAACGAGAGGTGCGGCTGCGGCCGGCCGTTCTCCGAGTGCGGTTTCTGGACCGACGTGGGCGAGGAGGCGTTCGGCGGCTGGGGCCGCCTGGACGCCGGACAGGTGCTGCGGCTCAAGGACGGGGTCGACCGGACCCGGTTCCTGCCGGCCCTGCTGGACGGTGCGCGCGAGGGCCGCCTCTCCGCCCGCTGCGACCGCTACACGGAGCTCTACCACCGCCTCTACGCGGCCGTGTCCCGGGTCAGCGGCGCGCGCGTGATCGTGGACGCCAGCAAGCACGCCTCCCTGGCCGCGTGCCTGCGCCTGCGCTACGGCTCCCGGATGCGGCTGCTGCACGTGGTGCGCGACCCCCGCGCCGTCGCCCACTCCTGGGGCAAGAGGACGATCCGCCCGGACGCGAGCGAGGCCAGCAGCGAACCGGAGATGGCGAGGTACTCCGCCGGACGCGCGGCGGTCCAGTGGATGGCCCAGAACGCCGCGTTCGACGCCCTCGCCGGGCTCGGCACCCCCACCCTGAGGGTCCGCTACGAGGACTTCGTCGCCGAACCGGGCGCGGAGTTCGCCCGCATCGCCGCGTTCTCGGGCTACACGGGCGAGACCGGGGGCGCGGGCGGCCCGCTGGCGGCCGGGGGGAGCGGCCGGCTCTCCGGGGGCCACGCGGTGTCGGGGAACCCCATGCGGTTCACCGCGGGCCGGATCGGCGTGCGTGCCGACCACGGGTGGCGGGAGTCCCTGGCGCCCTGGCGGCGCCACCTGGTGACCGCGGTGACGGCCCCGTCCCGAAGGCGCTACGGATACTGAGGTCCCCGTGGCGGAACGGGCTCCCGTTCCCGGCGCGTCCGCGGCTTCCTCCCGCCCGTGTCCCGGGGCTTGTGCCGTGGCGGGGTCCGATTTCCGAGGACGTGTCGCGTTGGGCCGGGTGAGGGTGTTGCGTGCCGAAATTGTAACGTATAGTAGTCAAGTGAACACTCTGGGTTGTGTTTCTTCTGGCTAGGGGGCTCGAAGTGGACAGGGGACCGGTACGGGCCATGGCGGCCGCGGGGGCACTCGCCCTCGCCATGACACTTGTCGGCGCCGCGAGCGCGCCACCGGGGGAGGCCGCGGCCCCCGACCGCCGGTCCGTCCCGCCCGACACGCCGTCCGAGGACGCGGCGACGTTCCTCGGACTGCCCGCGGCGACGGAGTACCGCTGCACGGTGTCGGAGATCCTGGAGCCCTCCTGCGGGGTCTGGTGGGGGGCCAGCCCCTACGAGAACCGGGTGGAGCAGCTGGAGCAGGCCGCCGACCGCGACATGGACATCGTGTACACCTGGCGCGGCATCGACCAGGCGGACATCCCCGGACGGCGCGAGCGGAGCATGGCCGCCGAGGGCAAGTTCGTGCACACCAACATCGAGGCCCGCCGCTTCACCCGCCCGGGACACCCGGCCGTCTCCTACGCGTCGATCGCCGACGGCGAGTTCGACGAGCAGCTGCGGTCCCAGGCGCGCGGCATCGCCGAGCTGGGCGTGCCCTACTTCGTCACCTTCGACCACGAGGCCGACGCCAACAGGCGCTACAACAAGCGCGGCACGCCCGAGGAGTTCGTGGCCTCCTGGAGGCGCATCGTGGACCTCTACCGGGCCGAGGGCGCGGACAACGCCATCTGGGTGTGGAACGTGACCGGGTGGGAGGCCAACCTCGACCGCCTCCCCGGGCTCTGGCCGGGCAACGACTACGTCGACTGGATCAGCTGGGAGGCGTACAACATGTCCACCTGCGACGCCCAGCCGAACTGGACCGAGACCCACTCGTTCGAGGAGGCCCTGCGCCCCGCCTACGACTGGATCCAGACCGAGGGGCCCGCGCACGGCATCGACCCGGACAAGCCGGTGATGATCGGCGAGATGGGCACCACCGACATCGGGCCCCGCGAGACCCTGGAGTGGTACTCCGAGATCCCCGACGTCCTGCGCCGCTACGAGCGGGTGCGCGCGGTCAAGATGTGGGACAACGAGCTGACCCCGGGGTGCGACTTCCGCATCGGGGCCAACGAGTACGCCCAGCGGGGGTTCCAGCTGGCCGGACAGGACCCGTACGTGCGCCTGCCCGAGCGGGTGCGGCGCCTCGCGGAGGACGCCGCCCGGCGCGACTGAGGCGGGAGGCCCCGGGCGCCCCGCGGGGCGCCCGGGGCGCGCGGCACGGGAAACGGGGCGGGCGCGGGCGGTCCGCCGGGGGGAGGCGCCTCAGCCCCCGACGGGCCGGGCCATGGACCAGGTCCTCGGACCGCCGTCCGGCAGGTCGTACTCCGCGGTCACGGCGAACCCCAGGGACTCGTAGAGGCCGACGTTGCCGTACGCGGAGGTCTCCAGGAAGGCGGGGACCCCGGCCGCGTCGGCCTCGCGCAGCCCGGCGGCGACGACCGAGCGCCCCAGACCCCGCCCCTGCGAGCCCGGGTGGACGCCGACCGTGCCCAGGAACCACACGGGTTCCGCCGGGCGGTGGCGGCCCATCTCCTCCTCGGCCGCGGCGTAGGCCGCGGCCCGATCGCCCGCGAGCTCCACGAACGTGGGCAGCAGGCGCTCCATGACGGCCTCCGCGCCGCCGGAGTCCGGGGTCGTCCAGACCGCGACGGCGTCCAGGCCCTCGGACACCAGGACCCGGCCGTGCGGGAGGCCGATCTCGGCGAGGAAGAGCCGCTGGAACTCCCTCAGCCGGGCCGCGTGGTCGTCGGCGGAGATGGTGTGGCGTGTGAAGGGGTAGTCCGCGAAGGCCGCGGCGAGCGTGTCCGCCGCCCGCTCCACGTCCCCGACCGCAGCTTCCCTGACCATGTGCTCCCCCGTCTCGTCCGTGTCCCGGACGGGCCCGGGACACGGCATACGAGGTTACACACCCCTCCCGCGCAGGTGGAGCGCGCGCGTGATCCACCCGGGCGGCACACCGCACACCACCAGCAGCGCCAGGTAGGCGCGCCCCTCGGCCGCCCGGTGCCGGAGGGTGGCGCCGATCCACCCGAGCGCGGCCCCGCGCCGGCCCGCCGACGCCTCCGCGAACGCGATCTGCCCGGCGACGCGGGCGTAGCCGCGCGGCACCAGCCGGAACTCGGGGTAGCGCTCCAGCAGCCAGCGCAGCGCCTTGGAGATGGTCTGCCAGCGGCCGGCGAAGTGGGAGCGGCGGTGCCACAGGACCCGTACGCCGGGCTCGGGGATGTTGCGGATGGGCGCGCGCCTGGCCAGCCGCAGCAGCAGCTCGTAGTCCTCGCCGTAGCTGCCCGGGATCTCCTCGCTGACCGTCCCGCACCCGTCGAGCATGGCGCCGCGGCGGATCAGGAACGTGGACGGGTGCAGCTCCGTCAGCCGCGACGCGAGCAGGTCGCCGAAGGTGACGCTGGTGCGGTCCAGGCTCCGCTCCGCCTCGACCCGGTCGTAGACCACCCTGATGCCGCAGCACACCATCTCGGTCCCCGGCTCGGCGCGCATGACCTCCACCTGGGCCCGGAGCTTGCCCGGCATCCAGGTGTCGTCGTCGTCGCAGAAGGCGACCAGCTCGGTGTCGGCCGCGAGCACGCCGGTGTTGCGGGCCCCGGCCAGGCCGGGGGTGAGGGTGTTGGTGACCACGCGCACGGGGCGCTCGCCGTCGGCGCGGGCCAGGGCGGGGTCGGGCTGGTCGTTGTCGAAGACCACGATCGTGGTGATGCGGCCCGGGTACTCCTGCTCCTCGACCGCGCGCAGGGTGCGGCGCAGCAGCTCGGGGCGGTCCCGGGTGGGCACCACCACGGTCACCTCGGGCCAGGCGCCGGCGGGCCGCACGGCGGGTTCCGGTGCGCCGGGGCCGGCGCAGGTGTCCGTCAGCAGGTCGATCAGCTCCCCCGCGCGCAGCGCCGCCCGCTCCGGGCCCCCGTCGGCGGAGGGGCGGACGCGGAACGCCTCCGGCGAGGCGAGGGCCTCGTCGATGAGCGCGGACAGCTGCTGGGGGCTGGAGCAGGCGCGGACCCGGCCCGCCTGCTCCAGACGGCGGACGAAGAGGAGCTGGTGGTCGTCCACGTGCTCGCCCAGCTCGGGGTCGCGGGCGACGACGACGGGCAGGTGCCCGGCCCGGCGCGCCTGGACGATGGTCCCCGGACCGCCGTGGGTGACGACCACCTGCGCCTCCCGCATGCGGGCGCCGAGTTCGTCGCCGGGAAGGAAGGGCGTGCCCGCGGCGACCTCCGGCGCGGTGCTGTGACCGTGCTGCACCAGGATGCTCAGGTCCCGGTGGCGGCGGGCGTAGTCGTCGGTCCACCGGACCAGGCGGTCGAAGGCGTGGTGGTCGGTGCCGATGCTGACGACCACGTCGGGGTGGTCGCCGGCCTCGGGCCTCTGGGTCGGACGGGTGGTCTGTTCTGTCACAGGAGCGGTCCTACCGTGATGGCGGTCGGCATGAAGGTCCGCTGCTCCTCCCACTGGGTGAGGAACAGGCGTGTGAAGGGCCGGCACAGGCGCGCGGTGAGGGTCGGCGTGTCGATGCGGTCGTAGACCTCGATGTAGACGGTCGGGATCCGCAGCAGCCAGGCCAGGGCGAAGAACGGCAGGGCCACCCCGGCGCCGGTCGTGACGACGGCGGAGGGGCGCCGCTCGCGCAGGACCCTGAGGGCCAGCCACGTGTTGCGCAGCAGGTTGCCGACGTCGCGCGTGGTGGGGTGGAAGGCCCAGTGCACCCGCTCGCCGTCGAGGGCGGCTTCGGCGTCGGGGGTCCGGAAGGTCACCCACACGCGCTCGCGCCCCTGCCACCAGGGGCGGAGCGAGCACAGCTGGGTGAGGTGACCACCGCTGGAGGCCACCAGGAGAACCGGGGATGCAGACATGTTGTCATCATTCCATAACTGAGAGTAGTCATACGGATGGTCGGCGCCCCGTGCCGCGCGGGTCGCCGCGGCGCCCGGAGACGATCGGGCGCCGCGGCGCGGCCACACGGCACGCGGTCCGGGAAGGGCGGCTCCGGGGCAGGGCGCGCGGACCCCGGGGCCCGCGCCCGAGCCGTCCGCGGCCCGAGGGCGGGGGAGACGCACGAACCGCCCGCGACCGGGGCCGGCGGCGCGGTTCATCCGCGCGGGCGCAGGCCGAGAAGCCCCCTCAGCGACCACACCGTCGCCGCGTGGCCCAGGACGCCCGCGGTCAGGGCCGCTGCCGCCGCGAATCCGCCGCCGACCACCGCGTCCGCCAGCAGGGGCAGGGCGCCGAACCACAGCACGGCGCTGAGCGCGGCGGCCGCCACCGGCCGGCCGAACGGGTGCAGCACCACCTGTGACCGCAGCTGCCACAGCGGGAGCGCCTTGCGGACCAGGACCGCCGCGACCAGGGCCACGGCCGCCCCCGTGGCCCCCGCCCACGGCACGAGCGCCACGCACACGGCCACGTTCGCGGCCAGCGACAGCATGTTGTTCAGGAGGTTCAGCCCGGTGCGTCCCGTCATCGTCAGGATCAGGTCGCCCATGCCCAGCACGGACCCCATCAGCTGCCCCGCGCACACCACGACCAGCGCCGTCGCCCCTTCCGCGTAGCCCGGTCCGAAGAGCCGCATCACCTCCGGGGCGAACACCAGCACCGACAGGTACAGCGGCCCTGTCACACACAGCAGCCACGCGGTCCCCGCCCGGTACAGGGACCTGATCCCCTCGTGGTCCCCCGTCGCCACCTGCTCGGCGAACCTCGGCTGGGCGGCGAACAGCACCGCCTGCGTGCCGAACTGGCCGACCACCATGACCCGGGTGGCGGCCGTGAACACCGCCGCGCCGGCCAGGCCGCTCAGGAGGGCGACCAGCACCACGCCGCCGCGCTGCACCCCCATCTGGGCGAGCCCGCCCAGCGCGCGGGGGAGCGCGAACGTCCAGAACTCCCGGGCGGAGACCGGCTCGGCCCCGGCGGCTTCAGGGGCCCCGGCGCCCCCCGCCGGGGCGGGCTCCTCGCGAGCCCGGTCCCCCCGGTCCGCGCCCGCTCCCGGCCCGTGCCCCGGGCTCGCCCCGGGCCGCGCACCCCGCAGGATCCGCCCGAGCCAGAACCACGCCAGCGCCGCGGCGGGCAGGTACGGCCCCGCCCAGGCCAGCGCCAGCAGCCCGGCCGATCCCGTGACCGCGATCCCCGCCACGAGCCCCAGCTGTGCCAGCGGGCGCCCCACCCGGTCCACCAGCACGGTGCCGGCCATGTCGTGGTGCGCGCGCGCCGCCGCCAGCGCGGAGTCGGTGAGCACCGCGAACGGCAGGAACACCGCCAGCAGGCGGAGGTAGGCCGCGGCCTCCCCGCTCCCCAGGGCGCCGGCCATCGGCTCGGCGAACACCAGCAGCGCTCCCGCCAGGACGCACGCGGCGCCGACGGCGGGCCCCATGGCCAGCCGCAGCAGACGGGGCACGCCCCCGGGCCGGCCGAACACGCGCATCCTGGCGATGAAGTACACGAGCCCGTCCGGTGCGCCCAGGTTCGCCACGACCGCCGCGATCAGGAACACCGACGTCGCCGAGAACAGCAGGCCCGCCGTCTCCTGCGAGAACGCCCTGGTGATGGCCACGATCAGGAGGAGGTTCAGCCCGGCCCCGACCACGGCCCCCGCCATGTTGACGACGCCGCCGCGCAGGACGGGGCGCAGGCCCGCCCCCGGCCCGGCCGTCCCGCCCGCGTCCCGCCGGTCCGCGGTGTCGGTCACGCGCGCCACGAGGGTGTGCGCCCCCACCAGGCCGCCAGGCGGGCGTCGCTCTCGGCGAACCGCTCCGTCAGCTCCGCCCGCAGCCCCTCCGGCATCCCCGCGCGCTCGCGCGCGTTGTGCCGCCCCGGGGCCTCCCCCGGACCGGGGGGCAGCCCCAGGAACCGCTCGATCCCGGCCAGCGCACGCGCCGTCCCGTCGAAGAGGTCGGCGTGGTCCACCACGTGGATCCGGTCGCGCCCCAGGTGCCGCTCCATCCTGAGCAGCTGGTCCGCGTAGTGCCCGCGCGCCACGTACCCGTGGTGCTGGTGGGCGTGCGAGCGGTACCCCGGATCCCCGGCGAGGCGCTCCTCCTCGCCGGAGAGCCGCTTGGCCTCCAGTTCCACGGCGAGGGCGAAGGGCTCGGTCTCGAACCCGCGCGCCGACTCGTGAGCGTGCGCCGAGTACGCCCGTTCCACCGGGTCGCGCAGGATCACGACCACCCGCACCTCGGGCAGGGTCCGGGCGATGCGCTCGGCGGCCAGGGGGTGGAACAGGTAGTACGGGCTGGACTCGAACACCCTCACCCCGGGCCGCCCCCGGCGTGCCCGCAGGGTCGCGCGCAGGGGGAAGTGGGACCGGTACCAGTCCAGGCCGCGGCCGTACCCGGTGTCGAAGTAGTGGACGCCCTTGCGCAGGGTCGGGCCGGTCACGGCCGGGTGCCGGCCCAGGGCCTTGAACAGCGACGTGGTGCCCGCGCGCTGGGCGCCGCAGATCAGGAAATCGGGAACGGCGCGGGCGGAGCTGGTCATCCCGCCCAGGCCGTCGGCCAGGGGCAGGAGGGCCCGCCGGGCAGGAGCTGCCAGGCGGTGGAGCAGTGCGGGGGAGGTGTTCCGCGGCATCGGGTGGTCCCTCTCTGGTCTGCGGACGTGGTGTCCGCCGGCGCCCGGCGGGCGGTTCCGGCGGCAGGCGCCGCGGACGTGCGCCGGTGCGGGCGCCGGCGGCCGTCGCGGCCCGGTGTCGGTGGCGTGTCGGCGGCGCGGTCCCCTCACCGCGCCGCCGCGGGGACGCGGGTCCCGGGTCAGGCGGGACCGGCGGCCTCGTGGGCGGCTCTCTCCTGGAGCCCTTCCAGCGCGGGGAGCAGCCAGTCGTCCACGGCCGCGAGGCGGCCGCCGCTCTCGGCCTGCCGGTCGTGCAGGTAGCGCGTGGCCAGGTCGATCAGGTACAGCGCCATGACGGTGGACACGGTGTGCGGGCGCAGCCCGGTCCCGGACATGAGCGGGTCGCGCAGCAGCCGCGAGCCGCTGTCCAGCCACCGGTGCACGCCGGGGTGGACCCCGGCCTGCACGCACTCGTTGAGGTCGTAGTGCAGGGCGTCGAAGCCCGCCGGGGCGTCCAGGCAGAGCCGCTCCCAGTCCCACACGAACGCGCGCCGCGCCGTGCTGGCGATGTTCCACCGGGTGAGGTCGCCGTGCCAGGCCCCGAACGGCACGCGCACGTCCGGCAGCCGCCGCAGGGCGGCGCGCAGCGGCGCGGCCTCGGGCCGGGCGCCCAGCGCCACGATCCGCTCCTCCAGCGAGTGCCGGTAGGGGCTGGTGGAGAGCCTCAGCTCCCGCACGCCCGCCACCGCGGTGATCTGCGTGACACAGCGCAGCAGCTGGCGGCGGGTGGGCCGGTCCGTCTGCTCCCCGACCGGCAGGGCCTCCTGCACCAGCAGCGGGTGGCCGTTCCACTCCCCCTCGTACAGCAGGCGCGGCACGGTCACGTCCCTCAGGGGGGACCCGGCGAGGTGCCGCAGGGCCCGCGTCTCGGCGCGCACCAGGCGCGAGGTCAGGTCGTTGACGGCGACCTTCGCGTAGCCGATGGTCCGTCCGCCCGGTGTGAGCAGGAGCAGGACGGGTTTGCGGTTGGCCCTGGGCGGACCGACGTGGATCGCGATGGACAGGTCGCGGTCGAGGGCGGCGGTGAGCGCGTGCTCGATCCCGGGGCCCGCGCCCACGTACAGGCGGTCGCGGAGGAGGAGCGGGGCCATCCCGGTGGCGAACGCCCCCGTCAGCAGCAGCGTGCGCGCCCTCTCCCGCAGCGAGTGCCCCTGCGCGAAGGACGTGATGCCGCGGGTGGCGGCCGAGCGGTTGTACGCGGGCAGGATGACCCGGGGGTTGTGGGCGCTGGGCACCGGCAGGTACTGGTTGCCGCGGTCGCGGCGGACCCGGCGCCGCATGCCCCTGTCCCCGGGCCCGAGCAGCCCCCCGCACGGCCACAGCACCGCGGCGAGGTCGGTCAGATAGGTCGTCTCGCTGTTCAACGCAGACCTCCGCGTGTGCGCGCGGCCCCGCGCCGCCGGAGTCCGGGCTCGCCGTCCCGCCACAGCAGGGCGACGGCGACCATGGTGACCGCCAGCGGGGACATCAGCGCGACGTAGAAGAACATGTACCAGAACAGCAGCAGCACGGTCAGCAGCGCGCCCTGTCCCACCGGTGAGGCCGTCGACCTGTAGCGCCACGCGACCAACGCGAAGAACCCGGTGGAGAGGGCGGCGCCCACCCAGCCGGTCGTGATGAGGGTCATCCAGAGCTGCCCGGCGTTGCCGATGACGTGCTGGCCGCAGCCGGGGCACTCCGACGTGGGGCCGACCGCGATCGAGTCCGGGCTGCCCTGGGACTCCCTCGTGGTGCCCCACCCCATGACGGGCGACAGGTCGGCCGCCTCCACGGCCGCGGCGTTGGTGGCGGCCCGGCCGTCGTCGCTGTGCGGGGTGTCGGCGCGCGCCCTGACCACGTCCGCGAGCGGCGACGCCGCCAGGACCAGCAGCGCGGCGACGGCGGCTGCCGCGCAGGTCCCCACGAGCACCACCCGGCCCCGGCGCAGCGCGAGCGCGGCGCCGTAGGCGAGGGAGAGCGCCAGGCCCGCCCACAGCGCCCGGTTGAGCGAGTACACGGCGGGGACCACCGCCAGGGCGGCGGCCGCCGATGCGCCCCAGCGGATCCAGCCGGTCCCCTGGACCACCCAGCCCACCACCAGCCACACCAGCAGCAGGGAGAGCATGTACCCCCAGATGTTGGTGTACTCCCAAGGGGCCTTGGGGCGGGCCGAGTCGTATCCGAAGATGTCCATGACCTGTGCGGACGCGGGATGGACGAGGGCCTGCATGTACGCGTCGGAGGCCAGCCCCGGCGGCAGCAGGTACTCCAGCGGCGCGGTGAACTCGAACCGGGGCGCCGCCATCCCCAGGTAGCCGCCGGCGATCGTGGCCAGGCAGAGCACCGACAGCGCCGACACGACGGCCCGCGCGGGCAGCTCCCGTTCGGTCAGGTTGCCGACGTAGAGCAGCAGCACGGTCAGCACGAGGTAGTTGACCACCCTCAGGAGGGCGCCGCCGTAGCCCCCGCCGCCCGGGACCGTGCCGGGCATGTCCAGCGGGACGAGGAGCAGGCCGAGCAGCGACCACACCAGGAACAGGGCCCAGAGCCAGAACCCCGGCGGGACCCGCAGGCCCGCCGTCCGGTGGCGGCGGACGAGCTCGGCGGCCATCGGCACCGCGAAGAGCCAGTACGCGAACTGCCCCATTCCCAGCGCCCACCAGAGCGGGTACCCGGCCAGCAGCCAGACCACGGGGCGCCCGGCGGCGCCGGGGGCGTCCGCGCCGGGCAGGGGACCGGGCACGGACGCCCGGGCGGGACCCGGTACCGTCCAGGGGCCCATGGGAACGGTCGCGGACGCCCGGGGGCCGCGGGCGGACGAGTCTCTTGCCATCAGCGCCGGGCTCCGGAGGCGGACGTGTCGACGGACGCGGGACCGCCGTCCCCCGGGGCCCCTGCGTTCTGCGGGTCCCCCGCGTCCACCGGGTTCTCGGCGTTTCCCGGGCCCTCTGCGCTCTCCGGGTTCTCGGCGGACCCGCCGGGGACCCCGGCCACCGGGGAGGCCGGGTCGGTCTCCGCCGTCTCGGCGGTGTACGCGGTCTCCCAGGCCTCTGCGGTGTAGGAGCTCTCCCATGCCTCCGTGGTGTACGGGGCGTCCCACGCCTCGGCGGTGTACGCGAACTTCACGGCCGCCGCGGCCTCGGCGGTGTCCGCGGGGACCACGACGTCCGGTTCGGTGCCCTCGCCGCCCGGAGGGACCGCGGTCTCCGGCCCGGTGTCCCCGGTGTCCGGGTTCCCGGGTTCGGGGTCCGCCTCCTCCGGTTCGGAGGAGGCGGGGGCCGGCCCGTCCTCCGAGGGCGCGGGCCCCGCCGAGGCGACCGGGGCGGGCCCGGCCTGCGGCTGGGCCGGCAGCACCGCGGTGCCCGGGACGGGCACCCCGAACCGGTCCGCGAGGGTGAGCAGGCCGACCAGGTCCGCGCGCCGGGTCCGGTCCAGTTCGACCACAGGCAGGAGCAGGTGGGCCGCCCCGGCCAGGGCGTGCGCGTCGGCGCGCTCGCCCACCGCCGCGACGGACACGACCACGTAGTCGGCGTTCGTGCGCAGCAGCCGCACCAGTTCCGTCATGGCCGTCCCCTGCACCGGCGCGGTCAGTCCCGGGCTCCCGTGGCGCAGGACGCGCAGGCGGGGCACCGCGTCGGGGCGCACCTCCAGGTCCCCGGGGTCCTCGCCCTCCAGCAGGGCCTCGGCCAGGCCGGGCCCCTCCGGCAGGCCGAGCAGTTCGCCGACGGTGTCCGTCCTCGGGTCCGAGCAGACCAGCAGCGTCTCCGAACCGGTGCGGGCCAGGGCCGCGGCCAGGTTGACGGCCGTCGCCGCGCCCGCCCGGCCCGGTGTGCCCGCGGCGACGAGGATGACACGGCCGGGCCCGTCGTCGGCGGTCCCGGCCCGCTCGGGGAGCCCGGCGCCGCTGGACTCCCCGTTCGGGCCGGCCGCGGGGACGGCGAGGCGGGCGCGCACCAGGTGCGCGAACTCGTTGACCCGCTGGCCGCCGCCCTCCTCGCCCAGCAGGCCGGGGGAGCGGTCGGACGGGGACCGGGACGAACGGGCGGACAGGTCGAGCAGGACCGGCAGCCGCCCGACGCGGGCGGTTTCCTCGGTGTCGCGCAGAAGCGGGTCGAGGCGGTCCCGGGCCACGGCCGCGAGCAGGCCCGCGACGAGCCCGAGGGCCGCGCCGCCGACCAGCCACAGCGCGGGGACGGGGCTGCTCGCACTCTCCGGGAGCCCGGCCGGGGTGATCACGGAGCCGGGGCTGACCGTCTCACGGAGGGCGCTGAGCGGGCTGATCCCGTTGCCGAGGTCGGTGATCTCCTGGCGCAGCGCGTCGGCCCGGGCCGTGGCCTGCGGGGAGGCCGTACCGTCCCCGGCCGCCTCGGCGAGGGCCTCGTAGCGGTTCTCCTGCTCCGCCCGCAGTGCTTCCAACCGGCTGTCGATCAGGTCGTCGACCCGGGCCCGGCGCAGGGCGAGGTAGGCGTCGGCATAGGCCTCCGCGCCCGCCCGGGCGGCCTCGGGGCTCCCCGCCGAGTAGTGGATCTCCAGGACGTTGCTGTTGGGGGGCACGCTGACCTCGACGCGCTCGCGCAGTTCGGCCGTGGTCGGCGCCGGACCGGATCCGGTCCCGGCCAGGGTCCGGGCGACGACGGCCGACACCTGGTCCGACACCAGGACCTGTGCCTCGGTGTCGAGGTTGACGTCCCCGGCGAGGCGCCCGGACTGCTCTCCGGTGAACCGCTCCAGCCCGGTGGGCCGGACCTGCACCGACGTGGCGGAGGTGTAGACGGAGGGCAGGGCGAGGACCGCGGCGGTGGCGAGGACCAGCCCGCCGACCACCCCGGCGCAGACCGGCCGCCAGCGGCGGCGCAGCAGCGCCGTGTACTCCCTGAGTTCCGGTCCGGACGATCCGGGGACGTCGCTGTCCATCGAGTCCTCTCGCGCAGGCGTGGTCAACACTTTTAGTGAACGATTGCATACTAAGTGTAGTCCCTTTGGGGGTGGCAGACACTGGGGAAAACAGTCGATTCACCGGGGCGGCGGCCGGAAAAGCCCGGCCCGCGTGCGGGAGGGGTCTGCGGGTGTCCGAGGGGGCGGCCGGGCGGCTTCCGCCGCCCCCTCACACAGGGTCATCGGGTGGGGACCCCGTACCACGAAGGGGAGGGGGCGTGCGGCGGCCGCGGGCCGCCCGGCGGCCCGGCGGAGGGGGGACGCGCGGGTCCCGCGCCGGGGGCGCGGCCGGCGGATCGGCCGCGGCGGGAGGGGCGGCCGGAAGGGGCCGTCAGGCCGCGACCACCGTGGGCGGCAGGCCCGTGGACGACTCCCACGCCTCGTCGCACACCTTCTGGCTCGTCACCGTGTGCGCGCGGGCCGAGCAGTCGCGGAACTCCGTCACCTGGTCGCGGTACACCACGAAGACCGAGGTCAGGGCCAGCGACACCACGACGCCGAGCACTCCCACGACCACGCTCAGCAGGGCTCCCGGGGCCTGGGTGCGGTTCCGTCTCGCCGCTCTCCGCGCCCGGAAACCCTGCACGACGCCGAACACGGACAGCACGGCCCCGTAGGGAGGGAGCAGCAGGCCGGCCGCTCCGAAGAACAGACCCCACAGGCCGCCTCGTTCGACTCTGGGAGGCTGCCCCTCGGTTCGCGGTTCCGGGCTGTTGTCGGTCAAGGTTCTCTCCTTACGGACGCCCCGCCGGGGCGTGGTGGGCCGCTCACGCCTGGGCGGAGCATGCCGGGTCTCGGTGGTCCCGGGGCTGGTCCGGGAGCCGTGGCGGCCCCCGTCACAGTGGCGCCAACGCCGACTCCCCGTGGGTAGACGCTACCCGGCCCGATAGGGTGGGAACGCGGACGGGCCGAGCGGGCCCGGCCGTCACCCGCGACCGCCCTTGGAGGCTGCTCCTCGGGGTGCGGGTGGGGCGCCCCCACACGACGCGGGGCCCGGCCCCGGGTTCCGTGCGGGGCGTACGCGACATCCGGATGCTGCGCCGTCCCCCGGCGCCCCCGGAGCCGGGAGACCGCTCCCGCACCGTTCTCTACACACTGGGAGAAGCATTTGTCCGCGCGAGTTGTGGTCCTCATATCGGGCACGGGCAGCAACATGGCCGCCCTGCTGGAGGCGGCCGAGGACCCCGGCTACGGGGCGACCGTCGTCGCCGTCGGCGCCGACCGCAGAGGTACCCGCGGCATCGAGCTCGCCGAGAGGGCCGGGGTGCCGACCTTCGTCGCCCACTTCCGCGACTACGGCGACCGCGCCCTGTGGAACGCCGCCATGGCCGAGCACATCAGCGGGTACGAGCCCGACCTGGTCGTCTCCGCCGGGTTCATGAGGATCCTCGGGCCCGCCGTCGTCGGCAGCCACCCCGCGGTCAACATCCACCCGGCGCTCCTCCCCTCCTTCCCCGGCGCGCACGCGGTGCGTGACGCGCTCGCCCACGGTGTCCGCATCACCGGCACCACCATCCACTTCCTCGACGAGGGCGTCGACTCCGGGCCGATCATCGACCAGGTCGCGGTCCCCGTCCAGGACGACGACGACGAGGCCAGCCTCCACGAGCGCATCAAGGCCGTGGAGCGGCGGATGCTGGTCGACACGGTCGGCCGGCTCGCCCGCGAGGGCTGGACCGTCGACGGCAGGCACGTGCGGTTCGGCCGCACCGAGCAGAGCGTCGCCGACGCGACCGACACGAAGGAGAACCGGTGAGCCAGCAGGCCATCAGGCGTGCGTTGATCAGCGTGTACGACAAGACCGGGCTGGAGGAGCTGGGCTTCGGCCTGACCGAGGCCGGGGTGGAGATCGTCTCCACCGGCTCCACGGCCGCACGGCTGCGCGACGCCGACATCCCCGTCACCTCCGTGGAGGACGTCACCGGCTTCCCCGAGATCATGGAGGGCCGGGTCAAGACCCTCCACCCCTCCGTGCACGCGGGCCTCCTCGCGGACCAGAACAACCCCGAGCACGTCGCCAGGATCAAGGAGCTGGGCATCGCCCCCTTCGACCTGGTCGTGGTCAACCTCTACCCCTTCCGGGACACCGTCGCCTCGGGCGCCTCCGACGCCGAGTGCATCGAGAAGATCGACATCGGCGGCCCCGCCATGGTGCGCGCCTCCGCCAAGAACCACGCGAGCGTCGCGGTCGTGGTCGACCCCGCGGCCTACGACTCCGTCCTGGAGGCGGTGCGCGACGGCGGGTTCACCCCGGAGCAGCGCAAGCGCCTGGCCGGACTCGCCTTCCGGCACACCGCCACCTACGACGCGGCGGTCGCGGGGTGGTTCTCCGCCGCCTACGCCCCCGACGAGGAGGCCGCCGGGTCCGGCTGGCCGGACTTCACCGGCGTCGGCTACCGGCGCCGGGACGTGCTCAGGTACGGCGAGAACCCGCACCAGCAGGCGGCCCTCTACACGGTCGAGGGGGAGCCCGCCACCGGGCTGGCCGGCGCCGAGCAGCTGCACGGCAAGGCCATGTCGTACAACAACTACGTGGACGCCGACGCCGCGCTGCGCGCCGCCCACGACTTCGACGAGCCGTGCGTGGCGATCATCAAGCACGCCAACCCCTGCGGCATCGCGGTCGGCTCCGACAACGCCGAGGCCCACCTCAAGGCCCACGCCGGCGACCCCGTGTCGGCGTACGGCGGCGTCATCGCCACCAACCGCCCCGTCGGCGCGGAGCTCGCCGGACAGATCGCCGAGATCTTCACCGAGGTCGTCGTCGCCCCGGCCTTCGAGCCCGAGGCACTCCAGGTCCTCACCCGCAAGAAGAACATCCGGCTGCTCGTCGCCGACGGGAGCGGGTTCCGGTCCGGGGTCGAGAACCGCCAGATCAGCGGCGGCCTGCTGGTGCAGTACCGGGACATGATCGACGCCCCCGGCGACGACCCCTCCTCGTGGACGCTGGCCAGCGGAGAGGCCGCCGACGAGGCGACCCTCGCGGACCTGGTGTTCGCCTGGAGGGCGGTGCGCTCGGTCAAGTCCAACGCCATCCTGCTCGCCTCCGGCGGCGCGACCGTCGGCGTCGGCATGGGCCAGGTCAACCGGGTGGACTCCGCCGGGCTGGCCGTCTCCCGCGCGGGCGACCGGGCGAGCGGCTCGGTGGGCGCGAGCGACGCGTTCTTCCCGTTCGCGGACGGTCTCCAGATCCTCCTCGACGCCGGTGTCAGGGCGGTGGTCCAGCCCGGCGGCTCCGTCCGCGACGAGGAGGTCGTCGCCGCCGCGAAGGCCGCCGGGGTGACCATGTACTTCACCGGCACCCGCCACTTCTTCCACTGATTCGGCTTCACAGCAGCGAGGGGTAACGCATGAGCGCGATCGTTCTGGACGGCAAGGCCGTCGCGAAGTCCATTCGCGAGGAGCTCGCCGAGAGGGTGGCGAAGCTGCACGCCAAGGGCATCACCCCCGGACTGGGGACGGTGCTCGTCGGCGACGACCCGGGCAGCCACTCGTACGTGCGCGGCAAGCACCGCGACTGCGCGCAGGTGGGCATCGCGAGCATCCGGCGCGACCTGCCGGGGACCGCCACGCAGGAGGAGGTGGAGCAGGCCGTCCACGAGCTCAACGAGGATCCGGCCTGCACCGGCTACATCGTGCAGCTCCCCCTGCCCGGGGGACTGGACGAGAACCGGGTCCTCGGCCTGATCGACCCGGTCAAGGACGCCGACGGCCTCCAGCCCGTCAACCTGGGCAAGCTGGTCCTGATGGAGGAGGCCCCGCTGCCGTGCACCCCGCGCGGCATCGTGGAGCTCCTCCGCCGCTACGAGGTCCCGCTCCGGGGCGCCGAGGTGGTCGTGGTCGGGCGCGGGGTCACGGTGGGCCGCCCCCTCGGGCTCCTGCTCACCCGCCGCTCCGAGAACGCCACCGTCACCCTGTGCCACACCGGCACCCGCGACCTGGCCGCCCACACGAGGAACGCGGACATCGTCGTGGCGGGCGCGGGCGTGCCCGGGCTGATCACCGGTGACATGGTCAAGCCGGGCGCGGCCGTCCTGGACGTCGGCGTCTCCCGCACCGAGGCCGGGCTGGTCGGCGACGTCGCGCCGGACGTCGCGGACGTCGCCGGGTACCTGTCCCCGAACCCCGGCGGTGTCGGCCCGATGACCCGGGCGATGCTGCTGGTGAACGTGGTGGAGGCCGCCGAGCGCCGGGCCGCAGCCGAGGCCTGACCGGGGGAGCGCGCACGGGGGCGGCCGCGGGGGAACCCGGGGCCGCCCCCGTGCTCCCGGGCGCCGGGCGGCCCGGGTCAGCTCGCCCGGCGGGCCGAACCGCTCACGGGCATCGGTCTGACCAGGCCCAGGGCCACGACCTCGTTGGCCAGCCGGGTCCTGCGGTTCTGCCCCTCGGGGATGCGGAACTTCTGGTAGAGGCGCAGCAGGTGCTGTTTGACGGCCGCCTCGGTCACGACCAGGGCCTCGGCGATGTCGCGCGCGGTCGCCGGGGCGACGAAGGCCTCCTCGGAGAGGGCGGGCCGGCACAGTGCGGTGAGCACGTCCAGCTCCCGCCGGGTGAGCTCCGGGGCCGCGCCCCTGCGGAGCTCGAGGTCGGGGCTGATCTGCTCGCGGGGCAGGCCGCCGATCCGGCAGCGCGCGGTGCCGAAGCTCACCACGTCCCCCTCGTCGAGGACGCGGCGGGCGATGGGCCGGCCGTTGACGCGGGTGCCGTTGCGCGACAGCCCCAGGTCGACCACGTAGACGTAGGGTCCGCGGCGGACCAGTTCGGCGTGCAGCTGCGAGACGCTCGGATCGTTCAACCGGATGTCGGCGCCCTCACCGCGGCCGACCGTGGTGACCTCGCCGGTGAGCTGACGGATGTCCCCGGTCTCTTCGACCCGGAGGTAGGGACCGTCCACGGTGACTCCTCCCGGGCTGGGGTGACGCTGCCGGTGGGGGTGCGGGCGACGGTGGGGGAGGGGTGGCTGCCGAGGGACGGGGGTTCGGTCGACGTGTCGAGTGGGCTTCATGGGGGTGGTCCTCGCTCACCGGTGCACTCATCTCCAGCTGGGTTACCCGGCAGCCACGCGTTCTACGCGCTTACTCCGGAGTTAGACGGATAAGACGCGGAATTACGGTGCTGTGGCCGAACCGGACGCGGGAAACGGACAGGAGAAGCGAGCGCGCAGAGCCGGGCCGTTTCCGTGAGCCCTGAGGAGACCGCGACGCGGATCACTACAATGGGCGGAGTCTTCTCCGGACGGACCGGAGTGTTTCGGGCACAGTGCCGCCGGAGCCACCAGGAACGCGAGCCGTTCCCGGGGCGGTTCGGTTTCGGACACCGCCGCCTCGGCGGGTGGCCGGTCTGTGCCAGTTCCGGGGAGGACCGTGAACGGAGCCGCGCGGCGGCCAGGCAACCTCGGAAGCGAACGGGTCGGGACGCGGTGGACAGGGTGGGACCGAAGAGCCGGGCAGGACACGTGGAGCGGACGGACGTGGCGGACACGGGCGGGACCCGGGACGAGGATCCCCGGGGGGCCGGCCCCGACGGGGCACGGGACTCCGCGGCGGGCCCCGAGGGGGGCGCCGCCGACGCGGCGGACACGCCCCCGGACGGGGGACCCCTGGAGCCCGGCGGCGCCCCCGCCCCCGCGGCGGACGCCGGAGCCCTCCCCGCCGCCGGGGGCGGCGGGCAGGCCGGGCCGGCGGTGCCGTACTGGCTCTCCCAGGTCCCGTACATGCTCGTCATGTCGGCCCTGGCGGCCGGGATCGTGGTCGTGGCCGCGGCCTACTTCAAGCGCGGGCCGGCGATCATCGCGGGCGCTCTGCTGCTGGCGGCGGCCTTCCGGCTGTTCCTGCCCAAGGACTGGATCGGCATGCTCGCGGTCCGCCGCCGCTGGATCGACCTGCTCACCCTCGTCGGCCTCGCGGTCCTGCTGATCGTGCTGGCGTGGGTGGCGCCGCAACTCTCCTCCTAGGCGTCTAATAAGCTTGACGTCGAGATACTGCGACACCGACAAGCCACCGCATCCCCGGCAGGCACGGACGCCGGGCGGGATCAGGGGATCGCCGCGCGAGCGGACCGGCTCCGGCCACGGGCCGGAAGCCGCCTCCGCAGCACGAGGCGGTGGCGAAGACTGAAGGGACAGCCACACAGCCATGGCCAAGATCAAGGTCGAAAACCCCGTAGTCGAGCTCGACGGCGACGAGATGACGCGGATCATCTGGTCCTTCATCAAGGACCGGCTGATCCTGCCCTACCTCGACGTCGACCTGAAGTACTACGACCTGGGCATCGAGGAGCGCGACCGCACCGACGACCAGATCACCGTCGACGCGGCCAACGCCATCAAGGAGTACGGCGTCGGCGTCAAGTGCGCCACCATCACCCCGGACGAGGCCCGGGTCGAGGAGTTCGGCCTGAAGAAGATGTGGCGGTCGCCCAACGGCACCATCCGCAACATCCTCGGCGGCGTCGTCTTCCGCGAGCCCATCATCTGCGAGAACGTGCCGCGCCTGGTGCCCGGGTGGACCAAGCCGATCATCATCGGCCGCCACGCCCACGGCGACCAGTACAAGGCCACCGACTTCAAGGTGCCCGGCCCCGGCACGGTCACCATGACCTACACCCCGGCCGACGGCAGCCAGCCGGTCGAGTTCGACATCGCCAACTTCCCCGAGGGCGGCGGCGTCGCGATGGGGATGTACAACTTCCGCAAGTCGATCGAGGACTTCGCGCGCGCCAGCCTGAACTACGGCCTGGACCGCGACTACCCGGTCTACATGTCCACCAAGAACACGATCCTCAAGTCGTACGACGGCATGTTCAAGGACGTGTTCCAGGAGATCTTCGACTCCGAGTTCAAGGAGCGGTTCGACGCGGCGGGCCTGACCTACGAGCACCGCCTCATCGACGACATGGTCGCCTCCGCGCTCAAGTGGGAGGGCGGCTACGTCTGGGCCACCAAGAACTACGACGGCGACGTCCAGTCGGACACCGTCGCGCAGGGCTTCGGCTCGCTCGGCCTGATGACCTCGGTCCTGCGCACCGCCGACGGCCGCACCGTCGAGGCCGAGGCCGCCCACGGCACGGTGACCCGCCACTACCGGCAGCACCAGCAGGGCAAGCCCACCTCGACCAACCCGATCGCCTCCATCTTCGCGTGGACCCGCGGTCTGGAGCACCGGGGCAAGCTGGACAACTCCCCGAAGGTCCTGGAGTTCGCCAACACCCTCGAGGACGTCGTCATCAAGACGGTCGAGGGCGGCCAGATGACCAAGGACCTCGCGCTGCTGGTCGGCTCCGACCAGGAGTGGCTGACCACCGAGCAGTTCCTCGCCGCCCTGGACGAGAACCTGGCCAAGCGCCTCGCCTAGTCCGCGCGCTCCCGGAACCCGTGTCCGGGAGGCCGTGGTCCGGACGGGTCACGGGCCGCCATGAGCCGGCGGTCCGCGGGCCGGCTCCGGGTGAGACCTTGGCCACGCCCGGGCGTCCCCACCGCGGGGGCGCCCGGGCGTTGCCGTGTCCCGGGCCCGCGGTCGGGTCCGAGGCGTCGGGAAAGCGGTGTTCGCGGGGGTTTGCGGAAGGAAACCGGCGGAAGTTTCCCGGTGTGTTTCCCGTGTTCGGCGTACACGCGGGTCCTCCTGGTGGGAGGATGGCGGTGCCGGATCAGCGGGGTGGCGTGGCGGTGCGACGTAGGACACGTGAACTGGATTCGCCCCTTACGCGAACTTTGACCTATTGTGGAGACACGCCGGTGAGAACCGGCAGGCCAGAGCGGGTGAGAGCCCGCTCGGCACCACGAACCGACGTGCCGGCCGTGCGCCCGCTGGGGGGTAGGCGCGCACAGTACGGAACGTCACGAAGAAGGGCCCGCTGCTTCGGCAGCGGGCCCTTCGCCTTTCCCCGGACGGCCCGGCGGGAGCGGTGCGCCGCCGGCCCCGGCCCGCGGTCCGCCCCTCCGGGGCCCTCAGTCCTCGAACGCGCTCTCGGGGATCGGCTCGCCCTCGCGCATGGCGGAGAACATCTCCTCCGAGCGGACCTCGTCCCAGACCACCACCGAGCCCACCTGGTCGAGGGTGGGGGTGCTGCCCACCGGGATCGCCGTGGTCTGGGTGCCGCCCCGCATCGCCAGCAGCATGGTGCCCAGGTGCCGCAGGCGGTCGCCCTCGTCCACCATGAACGTGTCCGTGCCCGCCGTCACCAGCGGGAGCGACTGGAACGGGTTGAACAGCGTCGACGGGGCGCTCGCCTCCGCGACCAGCGCGGAGAAGAACTCCCGCTGGCGGGCGATCCGGTCCAGGTCGGCGCGGGGGGTGGCGCGGGTGCGCACGTAGCCCAGCGCGGTGCCGCCGTCCATCGTCTGGCAGCCCGCCTCGATGTCCAGCCCGGCCTTGGGGTCGGCCATGGCGTCCTCGGGGCACAGCTCCACGCCGCCGACGGCGTCCACGATGTCGACGAAGCCGCCCATGCCGATCTCGGCGTAGTGGTCGATCCGCACGCCGGAGGCGCGCTCGAAGGACTCCACGAGGGGGGCCGGGCCGCCGCAGACCTCCTCGCCGGCCTCGTCCGTGCCGCAGACGGTGTCGGCGAAGGCGGTGTTGATCTTGTTGTCGGCGTAGCCGGGGATGGCCATCGGCACGTAGGAGTCGCGGGGGACGCTGACGATGGTCGGCTCGCCCTCGTCGGGGATGTACAGGACCATGATGGTGTCGGTGCGGCGGCCCTCGGCGCTGCCGGTGGCCAGCTCCCGCATCTGCTCCTCGTCCATCCCCTCGCGGCTGTCCGAGCCCACGATCATGAACGTGGTGCCGGGCTGGCGGTCCGGGCGGCCCTCGTAGTCGGTCAGGGCCTCCACCCGGGCCAGCCGGGAGTCCGCCCAGAAGTAGAGCGCCGCGGGGGGCACCACGAGGATCACGAGCAGGACCACGAGGACGGTCACGACGGTGTTCCGGAGCCGCCGCTGCCGCGTCTCGCGCGCCCGCCGCTTGGTCCCGGTGCCGTCGTACTCGCGGCCGGCGTGGTGGGTGCGGCGCCTGGGCCGCTCGGGCCGCCTGGGCCGCTCGGGGCGGAGCGGGGGGACCTCGTCGGCGGAGGGGAGCCGCCGGGTCCCGCCGACCGCCCTCTGCTCGGACTCGCGCGACCGGTAGAGCTTCTCGAACTCGTCCGCGCCGCCCGGGGTGCCGCCGCGCCTGAACACGCCCTGCCGGTCGTGTTCGCCGGTCGAGCCGGCGTCACCCCGGTTACGTCGGTCAGCCATCGAATCGCCTATCTGCTCCGCGCCGTGGAGCGCTCGGTCGCCGCTTCCACCCTGTCTGATCGCAGAAAGAGTAGCCGGGTTCACACGGATGTCCCTGAACCGGGACCAGGGCACCCCTAGGGGACGAAAGCGGCCCTCACCGCAGCCGGTGCGCCCCGGCCGAGGGGAGGGAGGCGCGCACGCGCGGAGGCACCCAGCCGTTCGCGGCGAACTCCCCGGCCAGAGCGGTGGCGACGCCTTCCACCCGCTCCTCGGCCACCAGGGCGAGGGCGGTCCCGGCCCACCCCGACATCCGCACGCCGCGGGCCCCGGCCCGGGACGCGGTCTCGGCGGCCAGGTCCACCTGGGGCGTCGGGAGCCCGAAACGGCGCAGCGACAGGTGCGAGGCCGACAGGATCGGCCCCGTCTCCCCGAACCTCCCCGCGCGCAGCAGCCCGACGGCCGCGTTGAGCCGGTGCACCTCCGTGACGGCGTACTCCACCCGGTTGCGCAGAGCCGGCTCGGGCAGGCTGCGCAGCGCCCCGGGCAGGTCCTGGACCGAGCGGAGCGGGCCGAGCGTGCGCTGGGCCCGCTCCAGCTCCGCGGAGCGGACGGCCCGGAGGTCGCGCCTGGGCAGGGCCCCGGTGTCCACGACGACCAGGCGCATCCCCTCGCCGGCGAGGTCGAAGGGCAGGACGGTCGTGCGCATGCTCCTGAGGTTGACGCGTACCGCGCACCCCGGCCGCGCGGCCAGGGCCACCCGCTGGTCGACGGTGGCGCCCTCCGGGGGAGGGCCGCCCCCGAGGTCGGCGAGGGCGAGCGACACCGCCGCGCCCACGGCGCCCGCGTACCCCAGGGAGGCGTGCTCGGGCAGGTCCGCGCCGAGGAGCACCCGCAGGCCCGTGGAGGCGTCCAGCCCGCCCGCCCGGCGCGCGGAGGCCACCGCGTCGGACACGGCCCGGACGGCGGTCTCCCTCGCCCTCAGGGGGCCGCTGAGCGTCGCCACGCGCACCTCCGGGCCCGGCGCCGGGCCGACCGCCGCCGTCACCCCCCAGGGCAGCGCGGTGTAGAGGCCGACGCCGCCGCCGGCGGCCGTGTGCTCGCCCATGACGGCCAGCCGCCCGGGCGCGTGCCAGACGCCCGCGGGCGCCTCGCCGAACCGCGCGCGGAAACCCTCCGCCAGGGCGTCGGCGTCCGGCGCCTCCGCGGGCCACGCCCCCCGTGGCCCCGCCGACCGCACACCCAGCACCGCGCGCAACCGCGCCCCCGCGCCCCCCACCGCTGTCCCCTCTCCCCGTCGGCCTGCTGCCCCCAGTCTGCCCAAGGCGGTGGAGTGCCCGGGGCGGCGCGGAGGCTTCACGGACCCGGCGCGGCGCCGCTAGGGTTGCGGTCCACCGGCGGACGGGTGTGGGGGAGGGACCTTGGCCTCAGGGCGGGACCGGGCCGCGGACGCGGCGCGGCACTACCGGAACCTCGCGATGGACGCCTACTGGGAACTGCGGCGCCGGAGGCCGGCGGCGGACCACCTCGTGCGCGCCTACGAGCGCTACGCCGACCGCAACGGCAGCCAGCTGGCCGGGGCGGTCACCTATTTCGCCTTCCTGTCGTTCTTCCCCCTGCTGGCGCTGGCCTTCGCCGCGGTGGGCTTCCTGGCGTCGATGCAGGTCGAGGTGGGCGACTACCTCCAGACGGCCCTGGACGAGGTGCTGCCCGGCCTCTCCGACCAGCTGCCCGTCGAGCAGATCGCGAACGCGCGCGTGGGCGCGAGCGTCATCGGCACGCTGGGCCTGCTGTACGCGGGCCTGAACTCGGTGTCGGCGCTCCGCGAGGCGCTGCACTCGATCTGGTTGAAGAACATCAAGGAGGGCCCGAACTTCCTGCTGCGCAAGGCGGGCGACATCCTGGTCATGCTGGGCCTGGGCGCGGCGCTGCTGTTCGCGGTGGCGTTCACGAGCGTCGCGCAGGCCGCCACCCACTGGCTGCTGGCGCTGGTGGGCCTGGACGGCTCCCTCCTGGCCTCCCTGACGCTGCGCGTCCTGGCCCTCGCCATCGCCGTCGCGGTCAACATGGGGATCTTCGTGCTGGCCTTCGCGCTCCTGTCCGGCAGCGGGCGGCCCACGCGGATGATGTGGCGGGGGGCGCTGCTGGGCGCGGCCGGGTTCGAGGTCCTCAAGGCCGCCGCCGCGCTGCTGCTCTCGGGGACGCTCGGCAACCCCGTCTACGCCTCCTTCGCCGTCCTGGTGGGGCTCCTGGTGTGGATCAACCTGGTGATGCGCCTGGTCATGTTCAGCGCCGCGTGGACCGCGACGTGGCTGCCGATGCCTCCCCCCTACACGGGGACCCTGCCCATGCCCGAGGAGAACGGGATGGACTGGACGCGGCCCGCGCCGGTCCTGCGGGTCCCGGAGAGGAAGCCGGCCGCCCGCCGGCGGGCGCAGCGGGCCGTCGCCGGGGCGTTGTCCCTGATCGGCGCGGCGGGCGCCGCCGGCACCGCCGCGTGGGCCCTGCGCAACCGTCGCGGGGGCGGTGCCTGAGGCGAGCGGACCTCCCGGGAATCCGCGTTATTGCGAGACTCTTGTCCCGTATGCGGGTGGTGTGCGGAGGGTAGTCCTCCCCTGTCCCGGTTGACCGGTTCGCCGGGGCGCGAACGTGCGTCGGCCAGGAAGGCCGGCGAACCCCCCTCGGAGGGCAGATGGGCATCGCATTCACGTCATCCGAACGCGCGACGCTCGGGGTGGAGTGGGAACTCCAGCTCGTGGACCGGCGCAGCCGGCACCTGCGGCAGGAGGCGCCGAAACTCCTCTCCGAGCTCCCCGAGCTCAGTTCCGACACCGCCTCGCCCCCTCTGCGGCACGAACTCATGCAGTCGCAGGTGGAGGTCGTGACCGGCATCTGCGAGACGGTCGAGGAGGCCAAGAGCGACCTCGGCCGCAACATCGACCGGATGCGGGAGGTCCTCACCCCCTGGGGAACCACGCTGACCTGCTCGGGGACCCATCCCATCGACGACTGGCGGGACCAGGAGCTCAGTCCCGGGAAAAGGTACGGCGAACTCGTCGAGCAGATGCAGTGGCTGGCCCGGCGCATTCTCACCTGCGGCGTCCACGTTCACGTGGGTGTGCGCAGCCAGGAGAAGGCCATACCCATGGTGAATGCGCTTGCGAAGTATCTACCTCATTTTCTTGCTTTGAGTGCTTCTAGCCCATTTTGGGGTGGTCACGACACCGGTCTGGCCTCCGCGCGGTCCGTTGTCTTCGGGGCGCTCCCCACTTCCGGGCCGCCTCCGAACCTGCCGCACTGGACGGCTTTCGAGGAATACCTCGAAACGCTTCTCAGGGCGGGTACCATCGCCTCTATCAAGGAAGTGTGGTGGGACATCCGTCCTCACCCGGATTTCGGCACCATCGAGATCCGGATGTTCGACGGGATTCCCACCCTGCGCGAGGTGGGAATGGCCGCCGCGCTCTCTCAGAGCCTGGTGGAGTTGTTCGATCGCCAGCTCGACCGCGGGTACGGCCTGCCCAGCCCGCCGTCCTGGCTCGTGAAGGACAACAAGTGGCGTGCCACCCGCTACGGACTCGACGCTCGTGTCATCACGGACGCCCACGGAACCACCGTTCCGATCCGTGACGACCTGTATGAGCTGGTCCGCGAGCTGAAGCCGGTCGCGACCCGCCTGGGTTGCGCCGAGGACCTGGACCTGGTCTCCGAGACCCTGGACAAGGGCGCCTCCTACGAACGGCAGCGCGCGGTCATCGCCGGGGGCGGTTCCCTCGACGACGTCGTGGACATGCTCGCCGCCGAGCTGCACGGCGGTCCCACTTACGCGGAGGTCGGTGTCGGGGGCTGAGCCGGTGCACGCAAGACGTGAATGAAGAGGGGACCCTCGGATGCAGGGACGTGACCTGCCGGAACAGTTGACCGCTTTTCTGGCGCGCCGTGAGCGGGACTTCACGGGCTTCCGCCGGGACCTGCACATGCACCCCGAACTCGCCTTCGCCGAGCACCGCACCACCGGTCGGATCGCCGAACGGCTGCGTGATGTCGGTCTCACTCCCCGGGAGCTGCCCCAGGGCACGGGGCTCGTCTGCGACATCGGCTCGGGCCCCGGGCCGCTCGTGGCCCTGCGGGCCGACATCGACGCCCTGCCCATCGCCGACGAGAAGGACGTCCCCTACCGCTCCACCGTCCCCGGCGCGGCCCACGCCTGCGGACACGACGTGCACACGACGGTCCTGCTGGCGACGGGGGTCTTCCTCGCCCAGCAGGACCGCGCGGGCGCGCTGCCCGGGCGGGTCAGGCTGGTCTTCCAGCCCGCCGAGGAACTCCCCGGCGGCGCGGTCGAGGTGGTCAACGCCGGGGCGATGGAGGGCGTCGACCGGATCTTCGCCCTGCACTGCGATCCGCGCCTGACCGTCGGCCGGGTCGGCCTGCGCACCGGCGGCATCACCGCCGCCTGCGACCAGCTCATGGTGCGGCTCTCGGGCCCGGGAGGGCACACGGCGCGCCCCCACCTCACGTCCGACCTGGTCTACGCCATGGGCAAGGTCGTCACCGAGCTGCCCGCCGCGCTGTCCCGGCGCATCGACCCGCGGGCCGGTTTCAGCCTCGTGTGGGGCCGCATCAGCGCCGGGTCGGCGCCCAACGTCATCCCCGACGACGCCGTCGCGGAGGGCACCGTGCGCTGCCTGGACGACGAGGCGTGGCACTCGGCCCCCGACATCATCAAGGGCCTGGTGGAGTCCGTGGCCTCCGCGTACGGGGCCGAGGCCGAGGTGACCTACGGGCGGGGGGTGCCCCCCACCATCAACGAGGCGACCAGCGTCGACATCATGCGCGAGGCGGTCGGCCTCGCCCTGGGCCCGGACGCCGCGGCGTCCACGCCGCAGAGCCTGGGGGGCGAGGACTTCGCCTGGTACCTGGAGAACGTCCCCGGAGCCCTCGCCCGCCTGGGCACCCACTCCCCGGACCGGGACGGGCCGATGCTGGACCTGCACCGGGGCACCTTCGACGTGGACGAGCGCGCGATCGGGGTGGGCACCCGCTTCATGGTCACCACCGCGCTGACCGCCCTCGGGCACGCCGCCGAGCCCCGGGCCCGGGCGGACAGCCAGGAGGCACTCGCCTGAGGAACCCGGGCGCCCGCGCCGTGCCCGTCCCGGGGCCTCCGCCCCGGCCGGCGGCGCGGGCGCCCGTGGGCACGGAGATCCGCGGAGTCCCTGTGCGGGGCCCTGAACGGCATGGCGCGGGCGCCCGTGGGCACGGGGGCCCCTCGGCTCCGGGCCGGGCGCCCGCCGCGCTCCGGCCCCCCACCTGGTGTCCGACGGATCCTCCGCGGGCCCCGGGGTGGCGAGGGCCGTCCCGGGCTGGTGGCATCCTGAATCCATGAACCAGCCACTCACAGTTGAGCAGATCCGGCGGGCGCCGAAGGTGCTCCTCCACGACCACCTCGACGGAGGGCTGCGCCCGGCCACCGTCGTGGAGCTGGCCAGGGAGGCCGGCTACACCGACCTGCCCACCTACGACCCGGCGGAGCTGGGCCGGTGGTTCCGCGACGCCTCCGACTCCGGTTCGCTGGAGCGCTACCTGGAGACCTTCGCGCACACCACCGCGGTCATGCAGTCCCGGGAGGCCCTCGTGCGCGTCGCCGCCGAGGCCGCGGAGGACCTGGCCGCGGACGGCGTCGTCTACGCCGAGCAGCGCTACGCCCCCGAACAGCACCTGGAGGGCGGCCTCACCCTGGAGGAGGTCGTGGAGGCCGTCCAGGAGGGCCTGGAGCTGGGGGAGAAGCGCGCGGCCGAGGCCGGCCGCAGCATCCGCACCGGCCAGCTGGTGACCGCCATGCGGCACGCAGCCCGCTCCTCGGAGATCGCCGAGCTCGCGGTCCGCTACCGCGACGCGGGCGTCTCCGGCTTCGACATCGCGGGCGCCGAGGCGGGCAACCCGCCCACCCGGCACCTCGACGCCTTCGAGTACCTGCGCCGCGAGAACTTCCACTTCACCATCCACGCGGGCGAGGCGTTCGGGCTCCCCTCCATCTGGGAGGCGCTCCAGTGGTGCGGGTGCGACCGCCTCGGACACGGCGTCCGCATCATCGACGACATCGACTCCGGCGGGAACGGAGCCCCGCGGCTGGGCCGCCTCGCCCAGTACGTGCGCGACAAGCGCGTGCCGCTGGAGATGTGCCCCAGCTCCAACGTGCAGACGGGGGCCGCCGAGTCCATCGCCTCGCACCCGATCGGGCTCCTGCACGACCTGCGCTTCCGGGTCACCGTCAACACCGACAACCGCCTCCAGAGCGGCACGTCCCTCTCCGGGGAGTTCGCGAAGCTCTCGGAGGCCTTCGGGTACGGCTGGGACGACATCCAGTGGTTCACGGTCAACGCCATGAAGTCGGCGTTCCTGCCGTTCGACGAACGCCTGGCGCTGATCAACGGCATCATCAAGCCGGGGTTCGCGCAGCTCAAGTGGGCGGCGGCCTGATGGACCGACCCAACCCGACCAGCCACTACTCCACCTTCTCCCGGGCGGCGGCGATCGTGTGGATCGTCATCGCGGTCCTGCTCCTGCTGGACGTGCTCTGGCGCGGGGAGGGGCGCTCGTCCTGGATCGCCGGAGCCCTGCTGGTCGCGAGCATCGCCGCGGTCCACCTGGTGTGGCTGCGCCCGCGGGTGGTCTCCACGGAACGCGGGATGAGGGTCGTCAACCCGCTGCGGGAGACCTTCGTGCCGTGGTCCGCCGTGGTGTGGGTGGACGTCACCGACGTCCTGAGGGTGCACACGCCGGGGCGGATCGTCCGCTCCTGGCCGCTCCGCGAGACCAAGCGGCAGCGGGTCCGGGACAACATGCGCCGGGACGCGGGTTTCCTCGACCCGGGACAGGACGACGAGGACCCCGCGTCGATGCGGCCGGTCGACCTGGCCGCGCGTCAGCTGCGCCAGGACGCCGAGCGGTACAAGGCCCGTCCGCTCAGCGGTCCCGTCAGGGACGCGGGCGAGGCGGGGCCGGCCGCGCTCGGGGCGCAGGACGAGCCGCAGACGATGGTGCCCGTCGAGGTGATCGTGGTCCTCGTGGCGACCGCTGTGCTGCTCGCGGCGGTGTTCCTGCTCGCCTGAGGCGCGCCCGACCGCACCGGACCCGGCCTCCCCGCCCGCAGGGGAGGCCGGGTCCGACGCGTCCCCCCAGGGGGGTTGACGCCCACCCGTCTGTTCTGGTTAGGTAAGGCATGCCTAAGGGAGAGGGTTCCGGGCGGGCGGGCTTCGCGCGGATGGCCACCAGCCCGGAACCCCGGTCCGAGGGCGACGCGCGGTTCAACTGAATATCGGGAAGTACAGAAGGGTGTCGGAGTCGCGAGTCCAACGGGATCTGCGGGGATTCCGCGCGACAGAGGACACCGGGGCAAGCACTGCCTCCGGCCGGACCGCGGCCGGTACCGTCCATCCCAAGGCCTCGGGGTGTACGCTCGCCACGCCGGTACCGGGCGGGCCCGGTCGGAGGCGCCCCACCACTTCACGATGCTTCGGACGACCCGCGCGGTCGGGGTCCGCGGGGACCCCGCGACACGGGGTCCGGGCACGGCGTCCCACGCGCGACGGGGCCCGGCACACATGTGCCGGGCCCTTGCGCCGTCCAGGGACCCCTCAGGAACGGGCGAGGACCCGGTTCAGGAGCCCGCCCAGCCTCCGCGCCCGCTGGGTGACGACCTCCAGCGCACGGTCGGACTCGAAGGGGTCGAGCACGGCGCCCACCGCGTCGTTGCTGACGATCGCCAGCCCCAGCACCTCCGCTCCGGACTCCACGGCGGCGATGGCCTCCAGGGCGATCGACCGCCCCACCACGTCCGCGCCGGAGCGGCGCAGCGCGTGCAGCTCGGACGGCGTCTGCAGCTGGGGGCCGAGCGTGGCCGCGTACACGCCCTCGGCGAGGGAGGCGTCCACCTCGTGGGCGATCCGGCGCAGCCGTGGGCTGTACGCCTCCGAGAGGTCGACGAAGGAGGGTCCGGTCAGCGGGGAGAGCGACGTCAGGTTGATGTGGTCCCGGACCACGACCGGCTGCCCCGGGGCGAAGTCCGTGCGCAGCGAACCGGCCGATCCCGTGAGCACGGCCGTCCCGGCGCCCGCGGCGATCCCGGTGCGCACGGCGTGGACGGTCTCCATCGGGCCGTAGCCCTCGTAGAGGTGGACGCGTCCCATGAACACGACGACCCGCTTGTCGCCCACCCACATGCTGCGGACCCTGGAGGAGTGCCCCTCCGCCCCGGGCACGTGGAAACCGGGCAGCTCGGTCGCGTCGAACTCTATGTCGGGGGAGCCCAGCGTCTCCGCGGCCCCCGCCCAGCCGGACCCGAGCACCACCATCGCGTCGAAGCTGTCGGCCCCGGTCCGGGCGAGCAGGTCCTGGGCCGCGGTCGCGGCCAGCTCCTTCGCTTCCCCTGTGGTCGTCGCCCGCTGCTCTGATTCGCTCACACGACGGATGCTACCCCCGGGTAGCGCAACGGTGGCGGAACGCAACGCCCGCCCGGCGGGCGGACACGGGGCTCACAGCTCGGTGGGCAGGCACTCGCGGGCCAGCAGGTCGGACACGTACGACCCGGGCGCCCCGGCCTTCTCGGCCGCGGCGGCCAGCTGGCCCAGCTGGATCGCCGAGGGCAGGCCGCCCTCGTAGGCGTCGAGCACGTAGGCCCAGGCCGTCACCGTCCCCATGTCGGCCGTCCGGGCGCGGACGGTGACCTTGCGGTACGCGCAGGCGGCGCCCGCGCCCGGGCCGAACCCGTCCCTGCGGTCGGCGCCCTCCCACGAGTCCAAGTGGGGTTCGTCCCATTCCATGAGGTCGTACAGCGCGACGAAGACCCGCTGCCCGGGATCCTCCGCCAGCGTGGCCAGGGCGCCGGAGTCGGCGGGCAGGCCCTCGCCGAAGGTCAGCCGCCAACCCTCCAACCAGCCCGTGGTCAACAGCGGTGAGCGCGGTGCCCGGCGGGCCATCTGCGCGGGGTCGAGATTGGTTCCGTACGCGGCGTAGATGGACACGGGCAACATCGTAGACCCGCTGACCGGGGGTGCCTGAGGATTTCGCCAGTTGACATGGCCGACAATGGGAGGAAGCGATGAAAACTGGCGGTGCCCCACCATGCCCGAATATCGCCCGGACCGGGAACGCGCGTGGGGGGTCCGACGTAGAGGGAGTGAGGCAGAGTGACGAAGGTCGTGATCATCGGTGGCGGGCCCGGGGGCTACGAGGCGGCACTGGTCGCAGCGCAGCTCGGTGCGGACGTGACGGTGGTGGAGCGCGACGGCATCGGCGGCTCCTGCGTCCTCACCGACTGCGTGCCCTCCAAGAGCCTCATCGCCACCTCCACCCGCACCACGTACGTGCGTGAGTCCCAGAGCCTGGGCATCCACATCCCGGGCACCGCCACCGCGCCGGTCCGCGTGGACATCGACGAGGTGAACAACCGGATCAAACGCCTGGCCCAGGCGCAGTCCGAGGACACCCGGGCCCGCCTCCACAAGGAGGGCATCGAGGTCGTCACCGGCGAGGCCCGGCTGGTCGACCCCCACATCGTCGCCGTCGGGGACCAGCGCATGCGCGCCGACGTCGTCCTCATCGCGACCGGGGCCCACCCCCGGGAACTCCCCACCGCCGAGCCCGACGGGGAGCGCATCCTCACCTGGCGCCACCTCTACGACCTGGAGGAGCTCCCGGAGAGGCTGATCGTGGTCGGCTCGGGCGTGACCGGCGCGGAGTTCGCGAGCGCCTACCAGTCGCTCGGATCGGACGTCACCCTCGTCTCCTCGCGCGAGCGCGTCATGCCGACCCAGGACGCCGACGCCGCCGAGGTGCTGGAGGAGGTCTTCATGCGCCGCGGCATGACCGTCCTCAGCCAGACCCGGGCCGAGTCGGTCGTGCGCACCGAGAAGGGCGTCCTCGTCACCCTCTCGGACGGCCGCACCGTCGAGGGCAGCCACTGCCTGATGACCGTCGGCATGATCCCCAACACCGAGAACCTCGGGCTGGAGGAGGCCGGGGTCCGCCTGGGCCAGGGCGGGTTCGTCGAGGTCGACCGGGTCTCCCGCACCACGGTCCCCGGCGTGTACGCCGCCGGCGACTGCACCGGCGTGAACATGCTGGCCTCCGTCGCCGCCATGCAGGGACGCATCGCCATGTGGCACGCCCTCGGCGAGGCGGTGTCCCCCCTGAAGCTGTCCACCGTGGCCTCCACGGTGTTCACCCACCCCGAACTCGCCGCGGTGGGGGCGAGCGAGGACGACGTGCGCAGCGGGCGGATCGACGGCCGATCGGTCACCCTGCCGCTCAACACCAACCCGCGCGCCAAGATGAACGAGGTCACCGACGGCTTCGTGAAGCTGATCTGCCGCCAGCACACCGGCATCGTGCTGGGCGGCGTCATCGTCGGGCCGCGCGCCAGCGAACTCATCCTCGGCGTGTCCATCGCGGTGCAGCAGCGCCTGACGGTGGACGACATCGCGCACACCTTCTCGGTGTACCCGTCGCTGTCGGGCAGTGTGACCGAGGCGGCCCGCTCGCTGATGCTGGCCTCGCCGGAGTAGGGGAGCCGGTCCGCGCCGCCCCGCCGGGGCCGCCGCACGAAGAAGTTTGCGGTGGACCCCGGTTTCTTAACCCTTTTTGACACGAATCGAGTAATGTCTTGACGTGATCTGTCCCAAGTGCCAAAGCACCATGCGAACGTTCGATCGTCAAGGCGTCCACATCGACAGGTGTGACGGCTGCCAGGGCATCTTCCTGGACCGGGGGGAGCTGGAGCGCATCGCCGACGGCGAGCAGCGCCACTACGGCGTCGCACCGCCGCCCGACCCCCACTCCCCGCGCCCCGCCCCGCCACTCGCCCGGCCGCACCGCGGAGCGGGCTACCCCGACTCCCCCGGTGGCTACCGAGGGGGGTACCAGGACTCCCCGCGCGGCTACCGGGACTCGCCCCGTCCCTACCGCGGCCGCCGCAAGGGATTCCTGGAACAACTCTTCGACTAGTACAGCCGAACCATCCATGCACCCGCTGATCTGTACACACTGCGGGGAATGGGACGAGACCCCCGACACCGGCGCGGGGGTCTCCGTGTTGCGCTGCGCCTCCTGCGGGCGCACCCGCCCCTTCCTCCGCATGCCCCTCTACTGCGTCTCCGGCCCGAGCGGCACCGGTAAGTCCACCATCGCCGGACTGCTCCTCGAACGCCTCAGGGACCGCTTCGTCGTGCTCGAACAGGACCTGCTGTGGGTCAGCGGGCTCCGCGACCCCGAGGGCCACCACCGGCACTTCCGCTCCACCTGGCTGCGCACCGCGGCCATGGTGCAGCAGAGCGGGCGCCCCGTCGTGCTGTGCGGGACCGTCGTGCCCCCGGAGTTCGAGCCCCTGCCGGAGCGCGCCCTGTTCACGGACATCCACTACCTGGCGCTGTCCTGCGAACCCGGTGCCCTGGCCGAGCGCCTGCGCGCCCGCCCCGCCTGGCGGGAGTGGGACGAGGAGCGGATCGACGACAACGCCGACTTCGCGGCCTGGGTGGCGGCCGAGGCTGCACGCCTGGACCCGCCGATGACCCTGGTCGACACCACGCACACCGCTCCCGCCGACACCGCGGACGCCGTGTGCCGGTGGATCGAGGGGCTCGCCGGGGCGGAGGCCGCCGCGGGCTGAGCCCCGCAGACGCAGGAGGGCCCCGGGCGTGCGCCCGGGGCCCTCGGTGTCCTACGCGCGGTGCGGCGCGGGCGGGGTCAGAAGTCGAAGCCCCCGAAGTCGCCCATGTCGCCGCCACCGCCGAAGTCGCCCATGTCGCCCCCGCCCATGTCGCCCTCGGCCGCGACGTCTCCGCCGCCCATGCCCATGCCCATTCCCATGCCCATCATCGACCCCATCATGGAGCCCATCATCATGCCGGTGAACATGCCCATCATCATGTCGGTGCCGAAGTAGCCGCTGGCGTAGGGGGAGTAGGCCGGACCGGCGTCGTAGTACGGCCGGCGCTCGCCGTTGACCTCGACCAGGCGCACGTCGGGCTGGCCGCCGACGCGCACCGCCTCCGCGCAGGCCGCGCACGCGGTGACCTCGCGGGGCGCGCCGCCGGGCGGGGCCCAGGCGACGTCCTCCACGGAGGGTCCGTGCTGCGGGTTGAAGAAGCAGGGGCCGCGCCGCGAGGGAACCGGCTCGCCGTTCATGCGCGCCCGGGTGGAGGCCATGTAGTAGCGGCCGTCCTCCAGGGCGCTGGTGACCATCCGGACCTGCTCGGGCTCCTGGATGGTGTCGAGCAGCGTCTTGGCCTGGTCGTAGGCGTCCATGGCCTGCGAGTAGTCCTCGCGGGTGGCGTCGTCGACCTTGGACACGTCGATCTCCAGCCGGGAGACGTCCTCGCCCAGCCGGACGACGTCCTCGGTCGCCATCTGCTTGATCTCCTGGAGCTGCTTGGCCTTCTCGGCGGCGCGCTTCCTGCGGCTGTTGCGGACGAAGAGGGCGCCCGCCGCCACGACGAGGACGAGGACGCCGAGCAGGACCAGTCCGGAGGTGGCGCCGGCGGCCTCGGCGTCCTCCAGCTGCTGGGCCGCGTCGGGGACGGCGGCCAGGGTGTCGACCTGGTTGCCCTGGCCCTCCTGGACGGCGATCTCCCGGATGCCCGCGGTGTCCTCGATGTTCGGGGAGAGGACCACGAAGTCCTGGCTGCCGGCGAACACGGCGTAGACGCCGTCGCCGACGTCCTCCATGACCGGGTTCATGAGGGCGTCGAGGCCGGTCTGGGAGGCGACCGCGTCCGAGGGGAGGATCACGTAGTAGACGGGGATCTCCGAGTCGGCGGAGGCCGTCTCCAGGGCGCCCTCCTCGGCGGAGGGGATCGCGTCGATGCTCGGGTCGATGAAGACGCCGTCGCCCTCGAGCTCCTCGACGACGGCCTGGGTCTCTGGTAGCTCCGGCCGCGCGTCGGCCGAGGCGGGCACCACCGAGGTGCTCACCACCGCCGCCGTGAAACCGGCGGTCAGCACTGCGGGTGTTACCAAGCGGCGCAACATGTCGTTCCTCTCGCCTTCCTCACTGACTCGGACGAACGACGGTCCCCGACAGTTCCCGCTGTGCCCGTTATCTCCGTCGTACTCCCGCTGTCCCCTGTGTCTGACCCCGGACGAAGCGCTGCCAGGCCCGGCGTCCGCGTATCCGGCGGGGCAGCGAGGCCCAGTTGCGCACCGCGGGCCTCACCACCCCGTGCAGATCGACGGTGAGGGAGCCCCGCACCGACCGTCCCTCCAACAGGTGGACGGCCAGGCAGGCCGCCAACGCTCCGAACAGGGTCGAGGTGTACACCAGTTGCGGAACACTGTAGCCGGGCCTGGTCATCCCCGACATGACGTCCTCGACCAGTTCCGGCGGGATCACCCTGGAGGGGATGACCCGGTGCAGCAGTGTCCACACGGTTCGGCCGGCCGCCAGATCGGCGGGGGTGACCGCGCCGCCGAGCGGGGCGCCGCCGGAGCGGTAGTCGTAGACCCTCACGTGCTGGGTCCCCGACATGTCGTAGCCGGAGACCACGGGGACCCTCGCCAGGGCGGCTGCCCTGTGCAGGGCCACCTTGCCCTCCCAGCCGCCCGGGGTGGTGACGTCCACCCCGTCGACGACGAGCGAGCACCCCGCCACCAGGGTTTCCGCGTTGGCCGAGGTCACACTCTGGGTCACCGCCTCTGCCTCCGCATACGGATTGACCGCCAGTACGCGCTCGGCGCCCACCTCGGCCTTGTTCCTGCCGATGTCGGTGTAGCGGGCGTCCTGGCGGTTCAGGTTGTTCAGCTCGTAGGAGCCGGGCTCCACGAGCACGAAGCGCCGGACCCCGAGCCGGGTCAGGGGCTCTATGGCGGCTCCGCCGGTCGAACCGCAGCCCGCCACCAGGACGCGGGCCCCGTACAGGGCCTCCTGCGCGGCTTCGGTGACCAGTCCCCGGTTGCGCCGGGTGAACTCCGGATAGAAATCCTCCTCGGTCTCCCGGCACACCCTGCCGGGTACCGCTTCCGGCAGCCCGTGGCCCACCGGGCCGGACGCCCTCCCGCGCAGCTCGTCCCGCGCCCTCACGTCGGTCATCGCTTCCTCTCCAGTCGGCAGGAGGTCCAGGTTCCCAACTCGCGAAGGGCGGCCAGCACGTCCGTCCCCGTCGCCACGCGTTCCAGGCGGTCGAGCAGGCCGGCCATCCTCCGAGGCCCCGGAACCTCCGCGACGAAGGGCAGTACCTGGCCGCGTACCTCGTAGGCGGGGTGGATGAGCGAGTCCCCGGGGAGTTTCGGCTCGGTGCCCTCGACCAGGACCACCCGGGGCGAGGTCAGGGTCAGGTGGCGCAGCGCCACCTTCGGCTCGACGTCTCCCACCAGAACGCGCGGACGCGGCGTCAGACGATCCATCGCCGAGTACAGGCCCAGGACCACCTCGAAGACGAGCCGGATCTGGTCCGTGCGCCCGGTGACGCCCGGGTGCCGGGTCAGGCGCTTGACCTCCCAGGCCTCGTCCGTGGTGAACGTCCCGGTCACCGGGGCGTCGGCCAGGACACGGACGCCGTGTGCCTCCTCGCAGGGGAACGGCGACCGGTCCGGCGCGGTGTGCGGGGTCGCGGGCGCGTCGGCCGCGCCGAGCATGCTCGCGTAGGCCAGGAGGCGTCCGCTGGCCCCGTCCACGGTCAGGACGTGGATCTCCTCGCGCCCCCTGGTGGGGGGCTCGTGGAACAGGGCCTGCTCGTAGACCACGTCCCGGCTGGCCCAGCCCAGGTCGATGAACCGGGCCAGGCGGAACCCCTGGATCGCCAGCAGGTAGCGATACGGCAGCTGGTCGCCCCGCAGCGCGGCCGTCGTCCACCCGTTCGGGCGGCGGGCCAGGTGAAGGGCGCCGACACCGGTGGCCAAGTCGCCGAACCGGTCCAGCCTCAGCCCCTCTTGCACGCTGAGCACGTCGTGCACGTAGCGGTCGCGGGCGCCCCTCCGGGCGTCCGTGAGAGTGGTGGTCACCGGGAACCTCCGTTCAGGGCGGGAAAGGGGGTGGACGCCGTGCCCTCGGGGACGGCGGGGACCCCGCCGGGGTAGAGGGCGGCGGTGATCTCCAGGGCGAGGACCTCGGGCGTGCCCTCGAAGATCCGGGTGCCGAAGGACTCGCGAACGTACTTCTCCAGGCCGAACTCGCGGGTGTAACCCCTGGCCCCCAGGATCGACATCGACTCCTCCGCGACCTCGATCGCGACGCGGTCGGCGAACAGCTTGGCCACCGAGGGCCCGAAGACGGGGCCGGGCATCCGGTTGTCCGCCTGGTGGGCGGCCTGGAGGTAGAGCAGCCGGGAGGCCTCGATCTTCGCGCTCATCTCCGCGAGCTTGCGGGCGGTGAACTGGTGCCGGTACAGCGGCTGCCCGCCCTGCCGGCGCTCGGCGGCCCAGCGCTGGGCGATCTCGAAGGCCCCGCGGGCGATCCCGGTGGAGATGGCGGCTGCGGAGGCCCGCGCCTGGTTGGTCTGGAGCAGGCTGACGAACGCGCCGTCGCCCTCACCCGCGATGACGTTCTCTACGGGGACGCGGACGTCGTCGAAGTCCAGGTGGGTGCCCAGGCACGCCCGGTACCCCATCTTGTCGGCGACGTCGCCCCGGGTGACCCCGGGCGAGTCGAGGGGGACGACGAAGGCGGTGAGCCCGGTGGCGCCCGGGTGCCCCTCCAGGTTGGCGAACACGCACGCCCATTCCGCGACCGCTCCGTTGGTGATGTAGCGCTTGGCGCCGTTGATCACGTATTCGTCGCCGTCGCGCCGTGCGGTGGCCACGTCCTCGGCGAGGGGGAGCGAGTCCAGGCGCAGCAGGTCGCAGCCGGCGGTCTCCTCGGTGACGGCGTTGCAGGCCAGCACCGGCTCGTCACCGAGGAAGGGGGGCAGGAACCGGGCCTGCAGCCGGGGGTCCCCGGAGAGCATGACCCCTGTCTGGCCGAGCATGCTCGCGCCGAAGACCAGGGCGGTGCTGGCGCAGACGGCGGCCAGCTCCTCCATCGCCACGGCCGTGCCGAGGACCCCGTGGCCGAGACCGCCGAACTCCTCGGGCAGTGTCAGGCGCAGAAGGCCGATTTCGTGTCCGGCGCGGACCGCTTCCCAGTCGAAGTGGTCGTGCGGAGCCTGGTCGTTGGCCAGGACCCGGGGGCGCAGGGTGTTCTGGGCGAAGTCGCGGACGGTGTCGCGCAGCCGTTCGACCTCCGGGGGGAGGCCGAACAGGGAGGGGGTCTCGCTCTCGCGCAGCGCGCGCAGGTCGGACAGGGTCGGGGCGGGAAGCGGGGGCTGGGTCACGGGGATCTCCTGTCGGGAACGGGCGGTGGTGGGGGAGGCGGAGCGGCGGTCGGTCACGACAGCCCCGCACGCTCGGCGATGTCCGGGTAGAGGGCGAAGGCGGGCAGGAGGAGCTGGACCAGGCGCAGCACCTGCTGTGACCGGCCGAGGACGACGAGCCGTCCGGTGCCCAGGGCGCGGGGAAGGGAGAGCCGTCCGCTCCACAGCTCGTGGGAGTCGGCGGAGCCGACGACGAAGGTGACGTCGGCCGGTGAGCCCCCGCGGCCGGTGGCGATCCCGTCGGGGGTGATCCGCAGCTCGGTCCCGGCGTCGGTGAGCCGGTAGCCGACGGTCATCCCGGCCGCGGCGAGGCCTTCGGCCAGCCCGTGCTTCTTCTGGAGCACGGTGAACAGCTCGGTATGGGCCTCCACCGTGCGGTCGGCGGAGGTGGGAGGAGACGTGACGGTCATGGTGGCGCTGCCTTTCACGGTGCGTCGGACGGGGTGGGCGGGGCCGGAGCCGTCCCCGCGGGTGCCGGGGACAGGCGGTCGAAGGAGTCGGGCAGGCGGCCGGTCCTGGCGATCGGCAGTAGCAGGTCCTGGAGGCCTTCGCCGATCCTGCGCATGTCGAACCGCTCCCGCACCGTCCGGACCGCGGCGCCCCCGATCCGGTCGCGGTCGGACTCCAGGGCCCGGACGAGTGAGCGGGTCAGGGAGCCGGGGTCGGTGGCTGTGTGCAGGAACCCGTTGACGCCGTCCACCACGTACTCGCGGGGAGCGCCCACGTCCGCGCAGACCACGGGCAGGCCCGACGCCATGCACTCGGTCGCGGTGATGGCGAAGGTCTCGGTGGGGCACGGGAGGCTGAGGACGTCGGCCGACGCCATCAGACGGGCCTTGTCCTCCCCGCGGACGGCGCCGGTGAAGTGCACCCTCTCCGGATGGGGCAGCCGGGCGGCCAGCGCTCTCAGCTCGGCGGTGAGCGAGGGGGACCCCTCGCCCGCGACGACCAGGTTGGTCGTGGCGAAACGCTCCCGGGACTGGAGGCGCCGCACCGCCTCGAAGGTCAGGTCGATCCGCTTCTCCGGCGCGATCCGGCCCAGGGTCAGTACCACCGGGCCGTCCGGGGAAAGACCGGGGACGATCCCGTCGAGGGCGGCGCGATCGCGGCGGTGCGGCCCGAACCGGGCCAGGTCCACTCCGTCGAAGGGCAGGGCGTAGACGCGCTCGGCGCCGAACGCGCCCACTTGGCCGACGGCGGTGGGAGAGGCGCACAGGACCCCGTCCACCTGGCGGTAGAGGTGGCCGATCAACGGGGCCAGCGTCACCTTGCGGGTCTGGCGCCAGAACGGGTAGACGCCCGCCGATCCGTAGAAGTCGGTGTGGTAGTAGGCGAGGTAGGGCACACCGTTGCGGCGCGCCCAGCGGCGGCCGGCCAGCCGCCAGCCGGAGAACAGGAAGGAGCGTTCCAGGTCGGTGTGCAGGACCAGGTCCGGCCGCAGGAGTTCGATGGCGCGCTCGATGGCGAGGGTCCCGGTGCGCGAGGGCACGCGGAACACCGGATAGGGGGCCCAGGGACGGGACGGGTAGAGGATCACGCGGCTGTCGCCGTCGGGGGCGATGTCCGCCAGTGCGCCATCGGGGTGTTCCGGGGCCAGGACGACCAACCTCATGCCACCCTGTTCGGCGAACCACCGGGCGCGGTCCAAGTTGCCGGTGGCGGGGCCGCCGATCTCGGGCGGCCACCCCGTGGTCACCCAGACCATCAACGGTCGCGAATCGCTCACTTCGCTCCTTTCGGACAATTCTGTCGGTGATGTCTGGACGCTAGACGTCGCCGGTCAAGCGATCCTGAGGGCGTTATGACGCCGGGCGTGTGCTGTTCTGAGGGAAATCTGAGGAAGCCACCCCGACCTGGTCCTTTGCGGGGCGCCGAGTACTTCGGGGATGGATTTGTGATTGATCGGCCAATAAGCTCGCGGCATGGTCAGAGCAACGGCGGACGAACGCCGGCGGGCGATGTTGGCCGCCGCGCGCCACGAGTTCGCGCAGAAGGGGTACAGCGGCGCCACCACACAGGCCATCGCGGCCAGTGCGGGAGTGTCCCAGCCCTACGTCTACAGCCTCTTCCCCAACAAGAAGGCGCTGTTCGGCGCGGCCTGGGAGAGTTGCTGCGACGAGATCGAGTCCACGTTGACCGCCGCGGCCGAGGGGTTGGCCGGGGAGGAGGCCGTGCGCGCGATGGCCCTCGCCTACGACGAGCTCATCCGCGACCGCGACCTGCTCCAGTTCCAGCTCCAGGCCTGGGCGGCGGCCGGGCAGGACGAGGAGCTCCGAGCGGCTGTGGCACGGCGCTTCGAGCGGTTGTGGGAGCTGGTCGGGCGCGCCGGGGGGACGGAGGGCGAGCAGACGGCCGACTTCATGGCCACCTGGGTGCTCTACAACGTCGCGGTCTCCCTGGACCTGTCCCTGACCTCGCAGTGCCGGGTGTCGGCCGCACTCGACCGAAGGTCCGGCTGACCCGGTTCCGTCTCCTCCGGGACGGGTTCGCGTGTTCCTGGAACTTATTGATCAACCAATCAGAAAGGACTCCACAGTGACCCCCCGAACAGACTCCGGCCCGGACGACGAGGCGCCCCCGAGGGCGAACGGGCTCCTCGTCTTCCTCGCCACCGGTGTCGGCCTCTTCATGGCCGGCCTCGACAACCTCGTCATCACCGTCGCCCTGCCGAGCATCCAGCGCGATCTGGACACCGATATCGCCGGCCTGGGGTGGATCACGAACGCCTACACCCTGACGTTCGCGGTGTTCCTGTTCATAGCCGCCGTCGTCGGCGACCGCCTCGGCCGCCGTACCGTCTACCTCACCGGTCTCGGCCTGTTCACCGCGGCCTCCGCCGTCGCCGCGCTGGCCGACTCGGTGTCCGTCCTGGTCGCCGCGCGCGCACTCCAGGGGCTGGGAGCGGCCATGATCGTGCCGCTCTCCCTCACTCTGCTCGTCACCGGGGTGACCCGGCGCCGACGCGGCCTCGCCATCGCCGGGTGGAGCATGATGAGCGGTATCGCCGTGGCCCTCGGCCCCTTCGTCGGCGGTGTCATCGTCGAGTTCGGTGACTGGCCGATGATCTTCTGGGTCAATGTCCCCATCGGGCTGGCCCTGCTGCCCGTCGCCGCGTTCTCCCTCCGGGAGAGCTACGGTCCCGCGACCCGCATGGACCCGGTCGGTCTGATCATGGTGGGGTTGGGAATGCTCGGTGTGGTCTACGGCCTCATCCTCACCACCGCCGAGGGATGGGCTTCGCCGATGGTCCTGCTGAGCCTCGCGGGCGGAGCCGCGGTGCTCCTCGCCCTCACGGTCTGGGAGCGGAGGGCGTCCTCGCCCATGCTCCCGCCCAGGCTCTTCCGCAGCCGCGGCTTCACCCTGGCCAACCTCGTGGCGCTGCTGGTCACCTGCGGAATGTTCGGCGTGGTCTTCCTGCTCACGCAGTACCTGCAGAACGTCCTGGGCTACGAGCCGCTGTCCGCGGGCGTCCGCACCCTGCCGTGGACCCTGGCGCCCGTGGTCATCGCACCGCTGACCGCGCCGCTCGCGGACCGTTTCGGCACCCGCCCCTTCATGGTCCTCGGCACGCTGCTCCAGGGACTGGCACTCGTGTGGTTCGCCCTCACGGTGGACGTCGGCACCCCCTACGCGATGCTCGTCCCGGGGCTGCTGGCCGCGGGGGTCGGCATGGGAGTGTTCTTCGCGCTCATCGCCCGCCAGGTCCTGGCCTTCGTGAACGACCGGGACGAGGGGCTGGCCTCGGGGGTGAACAACGCACTGCGCGAGATCGGCGTGGTAGCGGGAGTGGCGCTGCTGGTGGCCGTCTTCGCCGCATCCGGATCACTGGCCACCCCGGAGGAGTTCGTCGCCGGTTTCGTGCCCGCCCTGTGGGTCGGCGCCGGGATCGTGTCGGCGGCCGCGCTCGTGGCCGCCCTCACCCCACCCGAGCCCCGGGACGGGAGCGCCGGGTCGGAGGAACAGGGGGATCGCGCCGAGAGGGCGCGCACAGCCGCGTCCTAGCGTCGGGACACGTCGGCCATCACGGCCGTGCCGGAGAACATCTCGCGCACGGCCGTGACGGCCTCGTCTGCCACGGTGATCCCGGCCAGGAGCGCCTCCATCTCGTCGGCGTGGGCCGCCAACCCGCGCTGCCGGGCGTACCGGGCCAGGCACACCAGCGTCTGTGACTCGGAGAGGAGCCAGAGCCGTGGATGCCGCTGCACCAGTGCGGTGGTCGCGCACGCACTGGCGCTCCAGGGAGCGGGCTTTTGGGCCTCGCACGGATCGGAGTCCGCCGCACGACCCGCGAAACGCACCATGATCAGGTAGTTGTCCAGCGCGCGGCGCAGTTCGCCGACGGTGACAGGGTGGCCCCCCAGAAGGGGGCGCGGTACGGCCGCGGTCAGACCGTACACGGCTTGACCGAGCGGGTCGTAGGCGTGGCGGCTCAGCACGCCGGCGTCGGCGAACTGCTCCAGGATCCGGTGGGAGTGCTCGGTGGGCGCCTCCATGGAGGCCGTTGCCAGCCACACCCTGAACGTTCTCACGCGCGCCTCGCTCAGCAGGCGCAGCAGGCGTTCCACGGGCAGACCGCCTCCTCTCGGAGTCACGGGGCCGGGCAAGGGCGTTTCGGCCCCGTGGGGAGAGACCCTGCCGTTGAGGACGTCCTCGTGGATGCGCAGCAGCTCTGGCCCCGGTTCGACGCCGATCTCCTCAGCCAGGCGCCCGCGCCCCTCCCGGAAGGTCTCCAGGGACTCCACCTGGCGGCCGGAGCGGGCCAACGCCAGCATCAGCATGCCGCGCAGCTCCTCGTTGAAGGGGTGCGCGCCCACGAGTGAACGGAGGTCGACGACGGCCTCGGCCGGGTCGCCGTGGCGCAGAACCAGGCTCAGATGGCGCACGCTCACCGCCAGTACCTCCTCTTCCACCCGTACCAGCCCCAGACGCGCGCGAACCTCGGGGGCCAAGTCGTCCAGCGGGGTGTAGCGGGCGTGCGAGAGAGCCACGCGGTAGGCCTCCAGCGCCGACTCCGGGCGGCCGTCCGCCTCCTCGGCCCTGGCCAGGGCCGAGGAGGCGCGGAAGTCGTCCAGGTCGAGCTCTCCGGGCAGCACACGGAGGCAATAGCCGGAGTGCTCCGTGGTCAGGCGCTCGGCGCCCTCGCGGTCGGCGACCTTGCGCAGGGCGCGGCGCAGACCGCTCACGTGCGTGTGCAGGGCGGCTGCCGCGCCGCTGGGACGGGTCTCGCCCCAGAGGCATGCCGCGAGTTCGCTCATGGGGACCATGCGGTTGGCCCGTAGGAGCAGGGCAGTGGCAAGGACCTTCTGCTTGCGGGTGAGTCGGCAGGCGCGCCCGCCGTTGGCGAGCGTGTGCTGACCGTCGAACACGGAGAAGCGCACTATCGGTGCCTCGCTCTCTTCTGTTGACGAAAATCCTTCCTCTTCATCTTCGGTAGGGAACGCCGACCGGAAGGGAGTTCTGTCCGAAGGCGGACAAAAGCCGGGCTGTGTCGTGCATCACAGTGATTCTGGAGTGCGAAGACACTGTGCCGCACGGGGGCCGAGCCGCTGTCGGCAGTGCGGTTGACAGTGGTCAGGAGGCCACAGCCTTCACATGGTTCACGGGGGGCTCAGTCACGGAGCGGCAGCGCAAAGTCATGGCCGACGGGGCCCGCCGGGATCCGGCGGGCCCCGTCGACAGGGGGTGCGGGTGTCAGCCCTTGGCGGAGGCGCCGCTCGCGGCGGCCTCCCTGCCGGCCTCCGCGCCCGCGTCGTCCGCGTCGGCGGTGTCGGACCCGGCCGCGGGCTCGTCCAGCGGCACGAAGCCGGAGGCGTCGGGGCTGGTGTTGTAGCGGTCCAGGTCCAGGATGCCCTCGCGCTTGGCGACGACGGTCGGGACCAGCGCCTGGCCGGCGACGTTGACCGCGGTGCGGCCCATGTCCAGGATCGGGTCGACGGCCAGCAACAGGCCGACGCCCTCCAGGGGCAGGCCCAGCGTGGACAGGGTCAGGGTCAGCATGACGGTCGCGCCGGTGGTGCCGGCGGTCGCGGCGGAGCCGATGACCGAGACGAACACGATCAGCAGGTAGTCGGTGACGCCGAGGTCGATCCCGAAGAACTGGGCGATGAAGATCGCCGAGATCGCCGGGTAGATCGCGGCGCAGCCGTCCATCTTCGTGGTGGCGCCGAACGGGACGGCGAACGCCGAGTAGTAGCGCGGCACGCCCAGGTTCTGCTCGGTGACCCGCTGGGTCACGGGCATGGTGCCCATGGAGGAGCGGGACACGAAGCCGAGCTGGATGGCGGGCCAGGCGCCGCTGAAGTACTTCGCCGGGGACAGGCCGTTGAGCCGGGCGATCACCGGGTAGACGACGAACAGCACCAGGGCGAGGCCGATGTAGATGGTCAGCGTGAACTTGCCGAGGGCGCCGATGGTGGTCCAGCCGTAGCTGTACACGGCGTTGCCCAGCAGGCCCACGGTGCCGATCGGGGCCAGGCGGATGACCCACCACAGGGCCTTGAGCACGACCTCCAGCGCGGAGGCGGTGAAGGCGATGAAGGGCTCGGCGGCCTTGCCGACCTTGACGGCGGCGATGCCCAGGACGATGGCGATGACGATCAGCTGGAGGACGTTGAAGCCCAGCGAGGTGCTGACGGTCCCGTCGTCGGCGACCGAGGTGTCCGCCGCCAGGCCGAGGAAGTTGGCCGGGACGATGCTCTCGATGAACGCCAGCCAGGAGCCGGTGCCGGACGGGTCGCCCGCGCTGGAGGCGTCGACCGCGCTGTTGAGGCCGGGCCGGATGGCCAGCCCGAGGCCGATGGCGATGGCCACGGCGACCAGGGCGGTGGCGCCGAACCACAGCAGGGTCTTCCAGGCCAGGCGCGCGGCGTTGGTGACGTTGCGCAGGTTGGCGATGGAGGAGATGACGGCCAGGACGATCAGCGGCGGCACGATCGTCTGGAGCAGCGTGACGAAGGTCGAGCCGATGGTCTGGAGGGTCACGGCGAGCCAGTTGGGGTCGCCCGCCTCGCCGACCGGGCCGATCTGGAAGGCGACGACGCCGAGGACGACGCCGAGGACCAGGCCGAGGAGGACCTGGGCCGCGAACGGGAAACGGAAGCCTCTGCGCTTCGTGGGCGCGTCGGTGCTCTGTGCGGACACGGGATGTGACTCCAGGTGGTGAAGGCAGCCGGAGGAGCGCACGACGACGCGGTCGGCGCGGTGGGACGCGGCCCCGGCTCGGGGAATGGCGGGATCACCGGTGGGAAGGTGACGGATGGTGGGTACGGGTGTGCGGCGCGCTGCCCGGACGGGCGCGCGTGGACCTAGCTACACGCCTGACAGCCGCGGCGGCACAGGTCGATGTGCCACCTTCGTGTCAGTCCCCAGATGTTCGTCACGATCAAGGACAATAGCCTCGATCCCTTACTTATTCCATACATGTGTGTCGACGTCTTGCTGTCCCAGGGGCCACACTGTCGACACCGTGGGCTTTTTCGATCTTCCGCTCCGCCCGGATGGGGCGAGGATCACGTGGATCGCCGGATCCGGGGAAGGTTCCGTGGAAAACACCGTGACGGAGCGACGGTGATGGCTACCGTGGGCGACGAGAACGGTCCGACGACCGGAGGCGGCGACATGTCTGTTCCCACCGTGGCCGAGGGCCTGGTCTCCGAGTTCGGTGAGGTGACGATTCCGATGCCGCCGCAGGACGGGTTCACCGCCGACGACCTCGACCGCATCCCGGGTCTTCCGCGACACACCGAACTCCTCGATGGAAACCTGGTCTTCGCGAGCCCCAGAAGCGCTTTCACATGTTCGTGCTCAAGCTGCTCGAACAGCAGTTGGACGCCCAGGTCCCGGAGGACATGGTGACGTACCGGGAGATGACGGTCAGGCTCGCCGAGCGGCAGAGGCCCGAACCGGATCTCATGCTCGTCCGCGAAGGCGACGGACAGGGGGTGCACGACACCTGGATCGAACCTCAGCTCGTCGCGTTGGCGGTCGAGGTGATCTCTCCCGAGTCCGAGGTGCGTGACCACGAGCGCAAGCCGCAGCTCTACGCGGAGGCGGGGATCCCCCACTTCTGGCTCGTCGAGGAGGAAGCGCACATGGAAGCGGTGGTGTACGCCTACGGACTCGATCCGGTCAACAAGAAGTACGGGAATCTGACCGTGTACCGGGAACGGCTCAAGACCAGCGCGCCGTGCGACCTGGACATCGACCTGACCCGCGTCTCCCGTGCCGGGAGGGGGAGCCCGGCGGGGCGTGACGCATGAGGGAGGCGCCGGCAGCCGGCGCCTCCCCCGCGTGCTCCCGTCGGCCGGGGACTAGGCGTCCTCGATCTCGCAGACCACCGCGCCGTTGCCCACGGTCTCCCCGGCGGACACCTTGAGGCCGCGGATCGTCCCGGCCCTGTGGGCGGTCAGGGGCTGCTCCATCTTCATCGCCTCGATGACGACCACGGTCTCGCCCTCGGCCACGCTCTGCCCCTCCTGGGCCACGACCTTGACCACGGTGCCCTGCATCGGCGAGACCAGGGAGTCGCCGCTCGCGGCCGCCGCTGCCGCACCGCCCCTGCGCGAGGACCGCTTGCGCCTGCCGGCGCCGGCGGCGGGCGCCTCGACCGAGGCGCCCAGCCCCGCGGGGAGCACCACCTCGATCCGCCTGCCGCCCACCTCCACCGTGACGCTCTCGCGCCCGGCCTCCCCCGCCTCGCCGGGGGCGCCCGACCACGGCGCGATCGTGTTGTCGAACTCGGTCTCGATCCACCGCGTGTACACGCCGAACGGCTGCTCGGGGTCGGCGGGCGCGAACGCCTCGTCCTCCACGACCGCCTGGTGGAACGGGATCACCGTGGGCATCCCGCCCACCTCGAACTCGGCCAGCGCCCGGCGCGAGCGGGCCAGCGCCTCGGCGCGCGTGCGCCCGGACACGATCAGCTTGGCGACCATGGAGTCGAAGGCCTGGGGGACGGTGAACCCGGCCTCGCAGCCGGTGTCCACCCGCACCCCCGGGCCGCCGGGCAGCTTCAGCCCGGTGATGGTGCCCGGGGCGGGCATGAAGCCCCGCCCGGGGTCCTCGGCGTTGATGCGGAACTCGAAGGAGTGCCCGCGGATCTCGGGGTCGCCGAAGCCCAGCTCCTCGCCGTCGGCGATCCGGAACATCTCCCTGACCAGGTCGATGCCGGTGACCTCCTCGGTCACCGGGTGCTCCACCTGCAGGCGGGTGTTGACCTCCAGGAAGGAGATGGTGCCGTCCACCCCGACCAGGAACTCGCACGTGCCCGCGCCCACGTACCCGGCCTCGGCCAGGACGGCCTTGGAGGCGGCGTAGAGCTGCCGGGTCTGCTCCGCGCTCAGGAACGGGGCGGGGGCCTCCTCCACCAGCTTCTGGTGGCGGCGCTGGAGCGAGCAGTCGCGGGTGGAGACCACCACGACGTTGCCGTGGGTATCGGCCAGGCACTGGGTCTCCACGTGCCGGGGCCGGTCCAGGTAGCGCTCCACGAAGCACTCCCCGCGCCCGAACGCGGTCACGGCCTCGCGCACCGCGGACTCGTAGGCGTCGGGGACCTCCTCCAGGGTGTGGGCGACCTTGAGCCCGCGCCCGCCGCCGCCGAAGGCGGCCTTGATCGCGATGGGCAGCCCGTGCTCGGCGGCGAAGGCCACGACCTCCTCGGCCGACTCCACCGGGTCGGGGGTGCCCGCGACCAGGGGCGCGCCGACCTTCTGCGCGATGTGGCGGGCCTGCACCTTGTCACCCAGGGCGGTGATGGCCGAGGGCGGCGGACCGATCCAGGTCAGGCCGGCGTCGATGACCGCCTGGGCGAAGTCGGCGTTCTCGGCCAGGAACCCGTAGCCGGGGTGGACGGCGTCGGCGCCCGAGGCGGCGGCCACGGCCAGGAGCTTGGCGATGTCCAGGTAGGAGTCGGCCGGGGTCGACCCGCCCAGGGAGTGGGCCTCGTCGGCGAGCTTGACGTGCAGGGCGTCCAGGTCGGGCTCGGCGTAGACGGCGACGCTGGCCAGCCCGGCGTCGGAGCAGGCGCGGGCGATGCGCACGGCGATCTCGCCGCGGTTGGCGATCAGTACTTTACGCACGGTGGGAAGTCCTTCTGCTGTGGCGTGGGGCGGAGGCGCACCGGCCGCTCCCTGCGACGTCTGGGTGGTGGTGGAGCACGGGGGCCGTCACCTCGTGCTCAGGCGCCAGGCCCCGGGCCCGGGGCGCAGCGGGGCGCGCAGGTTTCGGGAGCGGTCCCCCCACCCCGAGGGGCGCCGGTCCGCCCCGGGCGCGTCGGAGGCCGCGCGGGCGGCGTTCGCGCGCGCGGCGAGGACGGCGGTGAGGACCGCGACCTCCTCGGCGGTCGGCTCGCCCCGGACGACGACCAGGTGCGGCGGGTTCTTCGGCGCGCTCACAGCGGGATGTTCCCGTGCTTCTTGGGGGGCAGCTGCTTGCGCTTGTTCCGCAGGGCCCTGAGGGCCTTGGAGATCTGGCCCCGGGTCTCGGACGGCATGATGACGCCGTCCACGTATCCCCGCTCGGCGGCGGAGTAGGGGTTGAGCAGGGTGTCCTCGTACTCGCGGACGAGCCGGGCGCGCTCGGCCTCGACGTCGTCGGCGGCGGCGAGGGTGCGCCTGTGGAGGATGTTCACCGCGCCCTGGGCGCCCATGACCGCGATCTGCGCGGTGGGCCAGGCCAGGTTGACGTCCGCGCCCAGGTGCTTGGACCCCATGACGTCGTAGGCGCCGCCGAAGGCCTTGCGGGTGATCACGGTGATCAGCGGCACGGTGGCCTCGGCGTAGGCGTACAGCAGCTTGGCGCCGCGCCGGATGATGCCGTCCCACTCCTGGTCGGTGCCGGGCAGGAAGCCGGGCACGTCCACGAAGGTCAGGACGGGGACGTTGAAGGCGTCGCAGGTGCGCACGAAGCGCGCGGCCTTCTCGGAGGCGTCGATGTCCAGGCAGCCCGCGAAGCTCATGGGCTGGTTGGCGACGATGCCGACGGAACGGCCGTCCACGCGGCCGAAGCCCACCACCATGTTGGTGGCGAACCGGGCGTGGACCTCCAGGAACTCGCCGTCGTCCAGGACGGCCTCGACGACGGTCCGCATGTCGTACGGCTGGTTGGCCGAGTCCGGGATGAAGGTGTCCAGGGCCAGGTCGGTGTCGGTGACCTCGTCGCCGGGGTCGTCCTCGGGCGCCAGGAGCGGCGCCTCCTCCAGGTTGTTGTCGGGCAGGTGCGAGAGCAGGGTGCGGACGTAGTCGATGGCGTCCTGCTCGTCGGCGCCCATGTAGTGGGCCACGCCCGACCTGGTGCTGTGGGCGCGCGCCCCGCCCAGGTCCTCCATGGAGACGTCCTCGCCGGTGACGGTCTTGATGACGTCGGGGCCGGTGATGAACATCTGCGAGGTCTCGTCCACCATCACCACGAAGTCGGTGAGGGCGGGGGAGTAGACGTGTCCGCCCGCGGCGGCCCCCATGATGAGGGAGATCTGCGGGATGACGCCCGAGGCGTGGGTGTTGCGCTTGAAGATCTCCGCGTACAGGCCCAGCGCGACGACGCCCTCCTGGATGCGCGCGCCGCCGCCCTCGTTGATGCCCACGACGGGGCAGCCGTTGGTGAGGGCGTGGTCGAGGACCTTGACGATCTTCTCGCCGTAGACCTCGCCGAGGGAGCCGCCGAAGACGGTGACGTCCTGGCTGAAGACGGCGACGGGGCGCCCGTCGACGGTTCCGTGGCCGGTGACGACACCGTCGCCGTAGGGGCGGTTGCCCTCCAGCCCGAAGCTCGTGGAGCGGTGTCGGGCCAGGGCGTCGAACTCCACGAACGACCCCGGGTCGAGGAGCGCGTCGATGCGCTCGCGGGCCGTCATCTTGCCTTTGGCGTGCTGTTTCTCAACGGCTCGCGCGGAGCCCGCGTGGACGGCTTCGTACCGGCGTCGTTGCAGGTCGGCGAGCTTGCCCGCGGTGGTGTGGATGTCGATCTCGTCCGCGGGCAGCGGTTCAGGGGCTTCGGTGGCCATAACTACGCAGGTTAACCGCGACCTCGCGGGACCGGGGCACGCGGCCCTGGTTACTCGCCAGTAGGTGCGGTTCGGCACAGCCCTGTCCGCACCCCTCCGGAAGGGCTCGGGCCGGCCCGCGGCGGCGCGGAAACGACGTGATGAAATGTGCGCCCCTTTCCCTTGCGCAACAATGCTTAACGCCCGGGCAAAGTGCGTCGGAAATGCGCCCCCGCGCACCTGTCGTCCGGCCCGATCTCTGTAGTGTCGGGCCCATGACAGCGGTAAGCGCAGAACGCGACAGTGCCCGGCAGGAAGTTCCCGAGCAGCTCAGGAATGACGTCAAACTCCTCGGAGAGATGCTCGGAACGGTCCTCGCCGAAAGCGGCGGCGAGGAACTGCTCGCCGATGTCGAGAAGCTCCGACACGCCGTGATCGGCGCCCGTGACGGTTCCGTCACAGGCGAGGAGATCACCGCGATCGTCGCCGCCTGGCCCCTCGAACGCGCCAAGCAGGTGGCCAGGGCCTTCACGGTGTACTTCCACCTGGCCAACCTCGCCGAGGAGCACCAGCGGATGCGGGCCCTGCGCGAGCGCGACGACGCCGCCAACCCTCCCCGCGAGTCCCTGGCCGCCGCCGTGCGCGCCATCCGGGAGGCCGACGGCGGGGAGGAGCGCCTCAACGAGCTCGTGGCCGGCATGGAGTTCCACCCCGTGCTCACGGCCCACCCCACGGAGGCCCGGCGCCGCGCCGTCTCCACCTCCATCCAGCGGATCAGCGAGGACCTCGACGCCTGGCACGCCTCCCACGAGGGGAGCAGCGCCGCCGCCGAGGCGCACCGGCGCCTGCTGGAGGAGATCGACCTCCTCTGGCGCACCTCCCAGCTGCGCTACACCCGGCTCGACCCGCTCGACGAGGTGCGCACCGCCCTCGCGGCGTTCGACGAGACCATCTTCTCCGTCATCCCGCAGGTCTACCGGAGCCTGGACGCCGCCATCGACCCCGACGGCACCGGCGTCCGGCCCCCGCGCGCCACACCCTTCGTCCGCTACGGCAGCTGGATCGGCGGCGACCGGGACGGCAACCCCTACGTCACCCACGACGTGACCCGCGAGGCCGTGCTCATCCAGTCCGAGCACGTGCTGCGCGGGCTGGAGGGCGCCGCGGACAGGGTCGCCCGCACCCTCACCGCCTACTCCAACCTCACCCCGGCCAGCCCGGCGCTGCTCGACGCCCTCTCCGCGGCCCGCGCCGGCCACCCCGCCCTGATGGCCGGGATCGGCGAGCGCTCGCCCAACGAGCCGCACCGCCAGCTCCTGCTGCTGGCCGCCGCCCGGCTGCGCGCCACCCGCGAACGCGACGCCGACCTCGCCTACCCCGACGCCGACGCCTTCCTCGACGACCTGCGCACCGTGCAGGACTCGCTGGTCGACGCGGGCGCCGTCCGCCAGGCCTACGGCGAGCTCCAGCACCTCGTCTGGCAGGCGGAGACCTTCGGCTTCCACCTCGCGGAGCTGGAGATCCGCCAGCACAGCGAGGTGCACGCCGCCGCACTGGAGGAGCTCCGGGCGGGGAAGGCCCCCTCGGAGCGCACCGAGGAGGTCCTGGCGACCATCCGGGTCATCGCCTGGATCCAGGAGCGCTTCGGCGTGGAGGCGTGCCGCCGCTACATCGTCAGCTTCACCCGCACCGCGGAGGACGTCGCCGCCGTCCACGAGCTGGCCTCCCACGCCCTGCCGCCCGAGCGGATGCCCGTCCTCGACGTCATCCCCCTGTTCGAGACCGGCGCCGACCTGGACGCCTCGCCCGACGTGCTCGACGGCATGCTGGAGGTGCCCCAGATCCGGCGGAGGCTCGAACAGACCGGCCGCCGCGTCGAGGTCATGCTCGGCTACAGCGACTCCGCCAAGGACGTCGGCCCGGTCAGCGCCACCCTGCGGCTGTACGACGCCCAGGCCCGGCTGGCCGCGTGGGCGGAGCGGCACGACGTGCGGCTCACCCTCTTCCACGGCCGCGGCGGGTCGCTCGGACGCGGCGGCGGGCCCGCCAGCCGCGCCCTGCTCGCCCAGGCGCCCGGGTCGGTCGGCGGCCGGTTCAAGGTCACCGAGCAGGGTGAGGTCATCTTCGCCCGCTACGGGCAGCCCGCCATCGCCCGCCGCCACATCGAGCAGGTCGGCCACGCGGTGCTCATGGCCTCCACCGACGCGGTGCAGGAGCGGGAGCGCTCCGCCGAGGCCAGGTTCCGCGGGGTCGCCGACGCCATCGCCGGAGCGGCCCAGGAGACCTACCTGGAGCTGATCAACACCGAGGACTTCGCGCTGTGGTTCTCCCGGGTCAGCCCCCTGGAGGAGCTCGGGGAGCTGCGGCTGGGCTCGCGCCCCGCGCGCCGCGGGGCGGCACGCGGCCTCGGCGACCTGCGCGCGATCCCGTGGGTGTTCGCCTGGACCCAGACCCGGGTCAACCTGCCCGGCTGGTACGGGCTGGGGTCGGGGCTGGCCGCCGTCGAGGACGTGTCCGCACTCCGGGCCGCGTACCGCGAGTGGCCGATGTTCGCGTCCCTGCTCGACAACGCGGAGATGAGCCTGGCCAAGACCGACCGCACCATCGCCGAGCGCTACCTGGCGCTGGGCGGCCGGCCGGAGCTGACCGCGAGGGTGCTGGACGAGTACGACCTCACCCGCGAGCTGGTCCTGCGGGTGACCGGCCACAGCCGCCTGCTGGAGAACCGGGCGGTGCTCTCGCGGGCCGTCGACCTGCGCAACCCGTACGTGGACGCGCTGTCCCACCTCCAGCTGCGTGCCCTGGAGGCGCTGCGGGGCGAGGAGGCGGACTCGCTCTCCGAGCAGGACCAGCAGCACCTGGAGCGGCTGCTCCTGCTCTCCGTGAACGGCGTCGCCGCCGGACTCCAGAACACCGGCTGACCGCCACGGCCCCCGCGACCGCGGCGGCGCCCCGCACCCGGGAGGGGTGCGGGGCGCCGCCGGTCGTCACGGGGGCCGGGCGCGGTGCGTCAGGCGGGGAAGCCGCCGGTGTCCAGCGTCAGGTCGAACGGCGCGGGGAGGTGGATCTCCTTGCCGAACGGCACCTTGGTCGCGCTGGTGTACACACCGTTCTCCGGTCCGGAGAAGAGGGTGACCTCGCCTCTGTCCGTCTCCGGGTCCCAGCGGTCCACGAGCAGGTACAGGGGTATGCCGGCGTGGGCGTAACCCCAGAGCCTGGGTCTGCGGTCCCGGTCGGCGGTGCTCCTGGAGGTCACCTCGACCACCAGCAGGGCGTCGGACATCATGGCCTCGGGTTCGTACTCCATGGCGGAGTAGGGAAGAACCACCAGGTCGGGGATGTAGACACCGGTGCGCAGAGGCACGCGGACATCGAGGGTCTGGTGCACGCTGGCCTCTGACAGCCCGCCTCCGTCACGGAGGAACTCGCGATAGAGCTCTCGCTGGATCAGCGAGACGATATGGGCGTGTTCGACCGTAGGGGGTGCCACGAGAAAGAGCCCGCCCTCGATGACCTCGGCCCGCCAACCGTCCGGCAGGTCCAACTCCTTCCAGGTGCGCAGCATGAGGTCCCAGTGGGAGTGCGCCTCGGGGGGCGTCTCCGTTTCCGCGATACTCATCTGCCGCGTCACCTCCGGTGGTTGAACGTAGCGAGGCACGATCACCGATGTGCTGTTTTCAGACTAACCGGCGGGCTTCTTTCCCACACCGGTTTCCGGAACGGGTTTCGGCGCTGCTGTAATGGGCGTATGACCAGCGAACCCGACCCCTTTCCGCGTCCGCCGCTCGACACGGCGGCACTCGACGCCGTCCTCGTCCGGCCGGGCGGCCTGTGGCGGCGGATCGAGGTGCTGCCCGAGACCGGGTCCACCAACACCGACCTGGCCGCGCGCGCCGCGGCCGGCGCCCCGCACGGGAGCGTGCTGGTGACCGAGCACCAGACCGCGGGCAAGGGCCGGCTCGGCCGCGGGTTCAGCGTCCCCCCGAGGGCGGCCCTCACCGTGTCGCTCCTGGTGCGTCCCGACGCGCCCGTCTCCTCCCTCAGCTGGCTCTCCCCGCTCATGGGCGTGGCCGGGGTCGGCGCGGTGCGCCGCCTGTCCGGGGTGAAGGCGTCCCTGAAGTGGCCCAACGACGTGATCGTCCCCGCCGGGCTGCGGTCCGGTGCGGCGCGGTCGGACGGCAAGCTCGCGGGCATCCTCGCCGAGGTCGACTTCTCCTCCGGGAGCCCCGCCGTGGTCGTCGGCATCGGCCTCAACGTGTCCCAGTCGCGCTCCGAGCTGCCCGTCGACAACGCCGTCTCCCTGCGCGGCGAGGGCTCCGCGGCCCTGGACCGCGGCGCGCTCCTCGCCGCCGTACTGGGGGAGTTCGAGGAGCTGTACACGGTGTGGACGGCGGCCGGGGGCGACGCCGAGGCCAGCGGCCTGGCCTCCGCCTACCGGGACACGTGTGCCACCCTGGGGCGCCCGGTCCGGGTCCACCTGCCCGGCGGCCGGGTGCTGGAGGGGACCGCGACGGGTGTGGACTCCGAGGCGCGGCTGCTGGTCCGTGGGCCGGACGGCGAGCGCGCGCTCAGCGCGGGCGACGTCGTCCACGTGCGCCCGGGCGGCTGACCGGCCCGCTCCGCCGGGGCGGCCGACGGGGCGGCGGAGCGTCGGGCGGGGTTGTCCACAAGAGGACTTCCGCTCACTCCCGCGGCCGACCGCCTTGTGCCATCATCACCGTTATGGCTATCGCGGACCGCTGCCCCTCCGACGACGAGGAGCTCGACACCTCCCTCCGGGAACGCATCCCGCGGTACGGGACGTTGTCCGTACAGGCGGCCTCCGAGCAGGAGGGAAGGGTCCTGCGCCGGGCGCCGAGACCCGGGCGGCCCCGGTCCGGGGCCCGCAGACAGGCCGACGCCGCCCGGAGACCGGAGCCGTCGGCGGGGCCGCAGAGGTGACCATGCGCCTCCGGTACGCGCCCGCCCCTTCCGAGGAGGGGGCACGGGCGTAAGCTGGAGGTGATCCGCGCCGCGTCCCGGCACGGTGACGAGGCGATTGCTCCCCGACATCCGGGGATGATCCGTGAAAGAGAACGTATGCCGTCGCGTCCGGACCCGAAAGCGATCGAGGCCGCCCTCCTGGGCGGCGAACCTGTCTACACCAGGGAACAGGCGATCGAGCTCGCCGGTGCCGACCCCGAACTCGCCGGCCGCATATGGCGCGCCCTCGGGTTCCCCAACCAGGGCGAGGAGACGGTCACCTTCGCGGAGAGCGACGTGGAGTCGCTGCGGATCGCCAACAGCCTGCTCCAGGAGGGCATCCTGGACGAGGAGGGCGTGGTCCGCTTCGCCCGCGCCATGGGCCAGACCATGGCCCGCCTCGCGGACTGGCAGACCAGCATCCTGAGCACGCTCATCTACAAGGAGGGCGTGGACTCCGCGACCCCCCTGATGAACCAGGTCAAGGAGCTGCTGCCGGACGTCGAGCGCCTCCTGCTGCACATCTGGCGCCGCCAGCTCTCCGCCTCCACGGCACGCACCCTCGCGGTGATGTCCAACGGCACCGACGGGGTGCCCAACTACTACCCGCTGGTCGTCGGCTTCGCGGACCTGGTCTCCTTCACCACGCTCAGCCGCGAGCTGGACGAGGTGGAGCTGGCCGGGGTGGTGGAGGGCTTCGAGGCCACCGCGGCCGACATCGTCGCCTCCGGCGGGGGCCGCGTCGTCAAGACCCTCGGCGACGAGGTGCTCTACGTGGCCGACTCCCCGGCCGAGGCCGCCGACATCGCCCTGCGCCTCGCCTCCGGCGTCAAGACCCACGTGGAGGTGCCCGACGTGCGGGTCGGCCTGGCCGCGGGGCCGGTCCTGACCCTGCACGGCGACGTGTTCGGCACGACCGTCAACCGCTCCAGCAGACTGACCTCCTTCGCCCGCCCCGGCACCGTCCTCATCGACGAGAGCCTCGCCGAGAGCCTCACCGACGAGGACGGGCTCCAGGTGGTCAGGGTGAGGGCGCGTCACGCGCACGGGCTCGGCCTCATCCAGCCGTACGCGCTGCGCCGCAACTTCGAGCCCACCGGGCTCTGACCCGCCCGGCCGGTGCGCGCCGCTCCCGGCCCCGGGGGCGCTCCGACTCTCACTCCCCTCTTACCGAACAGGCGTGTGCGGAGGGTGCGGGAGGGATAGGCTCGGAACCGCCGTACCGGCCCACAAGACGTCAGGTGATGAGCCCTGTGAGCGTGCCTCCTCCCATCCAACGCCTGCGCACCTCGGGCATTTTCAGCCTGGAGGGCGGCGAGTTCGATGTCGAGAACAACGTGTGGATCGTCGGCGACGAGGACAGCGCGATCGTCATCGACGCCGCGCACGACCACCAGGCGATCGCGCGCGGCCTCGGCGACCGCGAACTGATGGCCATCGTGTCCACCCACGGGCACAGCGACCACGTCAACGCCGCCGTCGCGCTCGCCGACCTGGCGAACTGCCCGATCCTGCTGCACCCCGACGACGCGGAGCTCTGGCACCACGTCCACCCCCACCGCGAACCGGACGCGCCGCTGCTGGACGGAGAGGCGCTGCTGGTCGGAGGTGTGGAGCTCCAGATCCTGCACACCCCGGGCCACACCCCCGGAGGGGTCTGCCTGTACGCGCCCGAACTGGGCGCGGTCTTCACCGGGGACACGCTCTTCCCGGGCGGGCCGGGGGCCACCGGGCAGCCGTTCTCGGACTTCCCGACGATCATCGCCTCCATCCGCGACCGCCTGGCGCCCCTGCCGGGGGAGACCGTCGTCCACCCCGGCCACGGGGAGACCACGACCGTCGCCGAGGCCGCCGAGCACCTGGACGCCTGGGCCGCCCGGGGGTTCTGACCCGCTCGCCGGCGTCGCCGGGGTGAGGGCCGTGCGGTGTCCGGTCGGCGCGGCACGCCGCCGCCCTCGTGCGCCGGGGCCAGGGCGTCTGCGAGAGCCTGTCCGGACAACCGGACAACAGGCCTGGCTGCGCCGCAGGGGACTACACCGGGTCCTCCGGGGACACGGGGTTGCCGGGATCGTCCAGCCACACCCGTTGGCCCCGGCAGGTCACGGTCACGCCGAACCGGGAGTGTGCGGGGCGGCCCGCCTCCTGCCACCAGGTGTACGCCCCGGCCAATTCGTCGAACAGGCGGCGCGGGCCGTGCTGTCGGACCCGGTAGTCGCGGGGGCCGGGCCGGATGCGCCACGACGCCCACGAACCCGAACCGGGATCCATCAGATACACCGTGTAGTGCGGGTTGCCGGGGACGTCGCCGTCGAACACCACGAGGTCCTTCATCCCGGGTACCCGCAGCCCGATCGCGAAAGTCGCCTCGAAGTCGCCGACGGGCTCGTACGGGTGCAGGTCCGTGGAGGTCTCGGCGTACTCGTGGTCGGGGCGGACGCGCCCGTCGAGTGTGCCGTGCGGAGTCCGCTGGCCGCGCACCCACATGAACCCCGCATTCCCACCGAACCGCCCGGATGCGGTGCCGTCCTCCCCGACCCGGAGCCGGAGCAGCGTGCCGTTGTGGAAACTCGTTCCCCACGGGGTCACGATCCGCCCGCCGGTCCGTGTCTGCTCCACCCACGGGTAGGGAACGTGCTGGACGGCGGCTGTCGCCAGTACCCGGTCATAGGGCGCACCGGGTGGATACCCCTTCTCGCCGTCCCCCAGGACCACATGGACGCCGAAACCCCCCAGGGCTTCTTCGGCCTGTGCGGCCACCGCGGGGTCGATCTCCACCGACGTCACGTTTCCCGCGCCGACCCTGTCGGCGAGCAGTGCGGCGTTCCAGCCGGTTCCGGTGCCGATCTCCAGCACGCGCTGTCCAGCGGCCAGGTCCGTGGCGTCGAGCATCATCGCCACGATGCTCGGCATGGACGCCGACGAGGACCGGTATCCACGGCCGGTGGTGTCGCCGTCGTCGACCTGGGTGACGACCGGCCGGTCGGCGTAGCAGGAGCGCAGCCATGCGTCGGGGTCGTCGACCCTGTCGAGGACCGCCAGGTCGTCCCCGTCCTCGACCCAGATCCGGTCGGGGATGAAGCGGTGGCGGGGAATCCGGATGAAGCTGTCCCGCCAGGCGGAGGAGGGGTTCACCTCCTCGACGAGACGGGACAGGAGGTCCGCGGCACCGGTCATGTGTCGTCGCGCTCGTGCTTTCCGCCTCCGCTGCCACCGTCGTCGGGGGTGGGCGGCGGGATGGGGCGGTCGGGCTTGTGGCCGTCGCTGGTGGAGCTGTCCTCGTGCTTGCCCATAGAGCTCTCCTCGGGGGTCTGAAAAGGCAGTCGGTCGATGGTAATTGCGCCAGCACGCTGTGTGAGGGCGTTGGCCGGAGCCGGTCCGGCACGTGTGTCTTCGCAGGCGGACCGGCAGGCACCGTCTTCCGGACGGGGGTCTCCCCTGGCGCGGTGCGGAGCGTGGTGACGGGTCGGGCGGTGCCGGCGGCTTCTCGGCCGGGAGTGGGACGCCGGGGGAGCAGGGCATGGTCAGAGGGCCTTCCGTGGGGCGGGACAGGGGGCGTGCGGCGCGGGGTTGAGGGAGGTCCACGTGCAGCCCAGGACCGGACACCTCCAGTAGGAGGCGGGGCGGGTGCGGGCGATGACCGCCTGTGCGTGCCGGATCCGGGCGTCCAGCCCGCGCGGGGTGGTGTCCGAGAGCGGCCGGAGGTCGGCGTCGCCCTGGTAGAAGGCGAAGTACCGGCGGGCGCCCGGCCCCCACATCACCCACCAGAGGCGGCCGTGCAGTGCGTACAGCTGTCGGGCCGCCGCGTACTGCGCCCGGTCGTCGTGTGCTTCCCAGCCCACCGCGCCCACCGCCTTTCCTCGCCCGCGTCCGCATCGGCCGGAGGTGGTGCGAGCCCGCGTCTCACGACGTGTGCGCGGCCACCGCGTTCTTCCCCGACTGCGGCCACCGTCCCATCGGACGGCGCGTGCTTTCCACCGATCGCATCGAACTGCGGAATTTCTCAGTGACTCCCATTCACGAGTGATGCGGGCCTGATAGAAATCAACGCATGCCGAACGAAGCCGATCCGATGGCGGAGAAGTTCGGGGCCGAAGTGCGTCGGCTCCGGGAGCAGGCAGGGCTATCGCAGACCAGACTCGCGCAGCTGATACCGGCGTCGCAGGCGTCGATCAGCGATCTCGAACGAGGCAAGACGCCGGGCAAAAGGCGCATGGTGCAGCGAATCGACGATGTTCTCAACAGTGACGGCCGAGTCGTCGCCGAGTGGGAAGCCCGGCACAAGGTCTACGAACCACCCTCCTGGTATCGAAAACTGCCGATTCTGGAACAACGGGCCACGCAGATTCAGCAATACCAGCCACTCCTCATTCCGGGGCTACTGCAAACACGCGATTACATGCGTGCGTCGATCAGTGCCAGCAACCGGGCTGACTCGATGGCAGACGTCGACGCGAAGATCAACGAGCGCACCGAGCGCCAGACCATCCTGGACCGTGATGACGCGCCCTTCCTGTCCGTCGTTCTGGACGAGACGGTGCTCCACCGCCGCCTCGGCAGCCCTGACATCATGAGGGAGCAGCTTCAACACCTGTGGGAGATCTCCGCGAGGCCACGGGTGGAGGTGCAGGTCATCCCGGCTGACACCTGGGGTCATCCGGGCTTGGATAGTGGGTTCACGCTTTTGAGGGTCCCGGACGCCGGGATACTCCTCTATCTGGAGGCCCGTGCCGCTGGAGGAGTGATCGTCGACTCGGGCACCGTAGGTGAACACATCTCAGCGATGGGGGACCTCCGGGGGTTCTCCCTCCCTCCGGATCAGTCACGGTCGCTGATCGAGAAAGCGCAAGGAGAAGTCGAGTGATGATCGAAGGCACGTGGAGCAAGTCCACGTACAGCAGAGGCGAGACCAACTGCGTGGAGGCCCAGCTGTCCGCGCCCTCATGGCACACGTCCTCGTACAGCAAGGCCGAGACCAACTGCGTGGAGGTCGCGGAGGGCGTGACCACGGCGGTGCGGGACACGCAGAACCGCCAGCGGGGACACCTGTCGTTCGCCGCAGGCGAGTGGACCGCTCTCGTGGACTCCCTCAAGGTCCACGGCTGACGCGCACACGTCGAGGGGTGGCGCTTCCACGAGGAAGTGCCGCCCCTTCTTCGTGTGTCGGAACCAGGGCGCGCGCAAGTCGCTTTCCGCCGTCTCGCCACGCCCGTATGAATACTTTCATTCCGGACGAAAGGTATTCTTCCGGCGCAGTGCGCTCACGGGGATGTCCCTTTCTCGACCGTGCCCTGACCTGCCGTAACGTTGGGCTCGGTGAAGTTTTTCGGAACTACTTCGCGGAAAAGTTCTCCTCCGCGCTCCGCGTACCCCTAATCTTCAACCGAACACCCAACTCCATACACGGATGACCCCGCGACGGTTAACCACCGCCCGGGGTCGTGGCCAGCAACTTTCACACCTTTAACCCAAGGAATTGCCAGCATGCGCAACTATAGCGCGGCCTTCCTCAGCCTTGCCATGGGCATGGGCTGTCTGAAGGCGCTCCTCCTCCCCGCGCGGGGCCGCCACTCGGCCGCCGTCCGCCGCCGCTCCACCCGGGTCCGCCGCTACGCGCCGGTTCCCGCCCCCGTCCCGGAACAGGTCAGCGCCTCCCTGCCGGAACCGGCGTCTCCGCCGTCCCCGCCGTCCCGCCCGGCTCCGCCGAGCGCCCCGTTCCCCGTCGAGGACGTCGCCCTCGCCCGGCCCTACTACGTCGCGCGGGAGATCGAACGGGAACGCGACCGCGAACGGGAGCTCGAACGCGAACTCGACCGGATCCAGGCCGAGGCGACGGCCCGCCTCCGGGCGTGGATCCCGCAGCCCCGCTTCTCCGGCGACCTCCTCGCCGCCCCCGTGGCCCCCCGTGCCCGTCGGGACCCGGGCCACGGCATGAGCACCCCGGGCCCCGTCCTTCCGGGTCCTTTCTCCCCCGACCCCTGACCTGGTCCGGCCCCGGGCCGTGCGGTGCCCCCGGGGGACGTCCCCGGGGGCACCGATGACCACGGGCGCGCGTCCGGCCGCCCGCACGCCGTTCGGGTCAGCCGTCCGTCCGGGTCCGGTCAGCCGTAGGACGCACGTTCGGGACGATCGGGGTGTCCTTCGGGCGGACCCCGATCTTCGAGCCCAGCCACACCAGGGGGTCGTACTTGCGGTCCGCGACCCGCTCCTTCATCGGGATCAGTGCGTTGTCGGTGATGTGGATGCCCTCCGGGCACACCTCCGTGCAGCACTTGGTGATGTTGCAGTAGCCCAGGCCGAACTCGTCCTGCGCGATCGCGCGCCGGTCGGCCGTGTCCTCGGGGTGCATCTCCAGCTCGGCCACGCGCATCAGGAAGCGCGGCCCCGAGAAGTGCTCCTTGTTCTCCTCGTGGTCCCGGATCACGTGGCACACGTTGTTGCACAGGAAGCACTCGATGCACTTGCGGAACTCCTGTGAGCGCTCCACGTCGACCTGCGCCATGCGGAAGTCGCCCGGCTCCGCCTTCGGGTCCGGTGCGAACGACGGGATCTCCATCGCCTTCCGGTAGTTGTACGACACGTCGCACACCAGGTCCCGGATCACGGGGAAGGTGCGCATCGGCGTCACCGTCACCACCTCGTCCTCGTCGAAGACGCTCATCCGGGTCATGCACGAGAGCCTCGGCCGCCCGTTGATCTCCACCGAGCACGAACCGCACTTGCCCGCCTTGCAGTTCCACCGGACCGCGAGGTCCGGGGTCTGCGTGGCCTGGAGCCGGTGCAGCACGTCCAGCACCACCTCGCCCTCGTTGACCTCGACCCGGTACTCGGCGAGCCCGCCCTCGCCGGAACCCCGCCACACCCTGAACACGCGCTCGCTCATGACCCGTCCTCCTCGGCGGCGCCGCCCGCCGTCTCGTCCGCCGGGTGCGCTCCACCCGCCGCGTCCGCCCCGTCCTGCTCGGGCAGCTCCTCCTCCGTCAGGTACTTGGACAGCTCCTCGCGCTCGAAGAGGGCGAGGAGCGCGGCCGGGATGTCCGCGACCGGGCGCCGGGCCAGGGTCACCCGGTCGGCCCGGTCCGCCCGCACCTCCAGGTTCACCCGCCGCCACTCCGCGGACATGGCCGGGAAGTCGTCCCGTGTGTGCCCGCCGCGCGACTCCTCGCGCTCCAGGGCGGCCGCGGTGATCGCCCGCGACACCAGGATCATGTTGGGAAGGGCGAGCGCCAGGTGCCATCCCGGGTTGTAGACGCGGTCGCCGGGGGCGCTGAGCACGGACGACCGCTCCCCCAGGGAGTCCAGCCGAGCGATGGCCTCCGCCATCTCCGGTCCGCGCCGGATGATCCCCACCAGGTCGTTCATGGTGTCCTGGAGTTCGGCGTGGAGCGTGTAGGGGTTCTCGCCGCCGCCCTGCTTGAGGAACTCCAGCGCGTACCGGGCCGACGCGGCGGCGACCCGGTCCACGGCCTCCCCCGCGACCGCCCCGCGGCCCGGACCGTCCGCGTACGCGGCGGCGGCCAGGCCGGCGCGGCGGCCGAACACCAGCAGGTCCGACAGGGAGTTGCCGCCGAGCCGGTTGGAGCCGTGCATGCCCCCCGCGACCTCGCCGGCGGCGTACAGCCCCGGCACGTCGGAGGCGGCGGTGTCGGCGTCCACCCGTACCCCGCCCATCACGTAGTGGCAGGTGGGGCCCACCTCCATGGGCTCGGCGGTGATGTCCACGTCCGCCAGCTCCTTGAACTGGTGGTGCATGGACGGCAGGCGCCTGCGGATCTCCTCGGCCGGGAGCCGCGTGGACACGTCGAGGAACACGCCGCCGTGCGGGGAGCCGCGCCCCTCCTTGACCTCGTTGTTGATGGCCCGCGCCACCTCGTCGCGGGGCAGCAGCTCGGGGGGCCTGCGGTGGTTCGCCGGGTCGTCGTACCAGCCGTCCGCCTCCGACTCCGTCTCGGCGTACTGGGAGCGGAACACGTCCGGCACGTAGTCGAACATGAAGCGCCTGCCCTCGGAGTTGCGCAGCACGCCGCCGTCGCCGCGCACCGACTCCGTGACGAGGATGCCCTTGACCGAGGGCGGCCAGACCATGCCGGTGGGGTGGAACTGGACGAACTCCATGTTGATGAGCGAGGCCCCCGCCCGCAGGGCCAGGGCGTGTCCGTCCCCGGTGTACTCCCAGGAGTTCGACGTGGTCCGGAACGCCTTGCCGATGCCGCCGGTGGCGAGGACGACCGCGGGGGCCTCGAAGACCACGAACCCGCCGTCCGCGCGCCGGTAGCCGAACGCGCCCGCGATCCTCCCGCCGTCGGTGACGAGCTCGGTGACCGCGGTCTCGGCGAACACCCGCAGCCGGGCCTCGGGGTCGCCCAGCTCGGCGGCGTCGGCCTGCTGGAGGGCGACGATCCGCTGCTGGAGGGTCCGGATCATCTCCAGCCCGGTGCGGTCGCCCACGTGCGCCAGCCGCGGGTACTCGTGGCCGCCGAAGTTGCGCTGGCTGATCCTCCCGTCCGCGGTGCGGTCGAACAGCGCGCCCCAGTGCTCCAGTTCGAGGATGCGCTCCGGGGCCTCGCGGGCGTGGAGTTCGGCCATCCTCGGGTCGTTGAGGAACTTGCCGCCGCGGATGGTGTCGCGGAAGTGCACGGGCCACGCGTCGGAGGGGTTGGCGTTGCCCAGAGCGGCGGCGGCCCCGCCCTCGGCCATCACCGTGTGGGCCTTGCCGAACAGCGACTTGGAGATGACCGCGGTGCGCTTGCCCTGCTCGCGGGCGGCGATCGCCGCGCGGAGCCCGGCTCCGCCCGCACCGATCACCACGACGTCGTAGGTGTACCGGGTGATGCCGGTGTCTGCTGTGGGGGGCATGTGGGTGTGCCTTTCCAGGGGACGGCCCTCCCCGGGGCTCAGTTGAGGATCCGCAGGTCGGTGATGGTGCCGCTGGCCATCAGGGCGACGTAGGCGTCGGTGGCCATCAGGGACGCGATGCTGAACCAGCCGAAGTACATGTGCCGGTCGTTGAGGGTCGAGACGCGGCTCCACATCCAGTAGCGGACGGGGTGCCTGCCGAAGCTGCGCAGGCGCCCGCCCATGATGTGGCGGCAGGAGTGGCAGCTGAGCGTGTAGCCCCAGAGCATCAGCACGTTGACGACCATGACGAGGTTGCCGAGGCCGATGCCGAAGCCGCCGTCGGTCCCGTGGAAGAAGGCGACCGCGGTGTCCCACGTGTTGACCAGGGTGATGGCGAGGGCGACGTAGAAGAAGTAGCGGTGGCCGTTCTGGGGGAGCATCAGCGGCCGGGTCTCACCGGTGTACCGGCTGTGCGGCTCGCGTACGGCGCACGCGGTGGGCGCCTGCCAGATCGAGCGGTAGTAGGCCTTGCGGTAGTAGTAGCAGGTCACCCGGAACAGCAGCAGGAAGGGCAGGCTGAGCAGGGCGTAGGGGACGAGCGGGGGGAACTCGACGGGGAGCCGTCCGAACAGCGCGGCCTCGGGCGCGCACTGCTGTGCCAGGCACGGCGAGTAGAACGGGGTCAGGTAGTGGTGCTCCGCCACCCAGTAGTGGTCCTGCTGGAACACCCGGAGGGTGGCGTAGACCACGAAGGCGGCCAGGCCGGCGGTCGTGAGGACCGGACCGAGCCACCATCGGTCGGTCCGCAGGGTTCGTCGGGGGATGCGCGCCCGGACGGCTCCGGTGCGCGCGCTGTCGTCGGGGGTCACCGAGGTCTCCACCTCCTGTGGAGAGGGCGCCGGCCGGGCGCCGACCGGGGTGCGGGACCCCGGGCCCGGGCGGTGACCGCTCTCCGTGAGTGCTGCACGGCTGCGGGAGAAGCTGTAGGACCGGTCTGCAACGCAACGTTAGGACGTTGTGATCACGGTCACGTCCCGGCTGTGGAGAAACCCCTGGGAGACGAGTGTGAAATAGGCCACTTTTAGTCATTCATTTGTGGCCTTTTGTCATTAAAAGCCAACGAACGCCCCGAGTGTCATGTTCGTTGTTTTTGACAAAAGAGTGGCGATAGGGGGTGGGATTGCCCTCTGGGGTTTTCGGGTGGCTCAGGGTATTTCTCCGGTATTCCTACCGGAGAACCTGTCTTCCTCGGGACCGCCCGCGCTCGCATCCGAGATCAGCACCTCCAGATCCGGGCCCAGGTCCTCCTTCGACATCCCCAGCAGGTACTCGTTGAGGTGCCGGCGGAAGGCGTCCGCCGAGTGCGAGGGCTCCACGTCCTTGCGCCGCGCCAGGGCCACGGTCCGGAGCAGGCGGGGCCGGGCCAGCGGCGTCCCGCGCAGGCCCGGCCGGTTCTTGAGCACCATGCTCGGCACGACGGCCAGGCCCAGCCCCGCCTCCACGAAGCGCAGCACGGCGTCCATCTCCCCGCCCTCCACCGCCAGGTCGGGCTCGAAGCCGGCGGCCCGGCAGGCGCGCAGCGTGGCCTCGCGCACGTCGTACCCGCGCCGGAACATCACCAGCGCCCGCTCCCGGAGCTCGGTGATCCGGATCGACGCCCTTCCGTTGGGGGAGGGCTGCGACATCGGGCTCACCACGACCAGGTTCTCCCTCAGGATCGGCGTGGTCGAGAAGTCGGGGTCGCTGCTCTGGAGGGGGAGGATGATCAGCGCCAGGTCCAGCTCCCCCCGTCCCAGGTCCCGGATGAGGTCGCGCGAACCGCTCTCCTCCACCCGGAGTTCGATCCCGGGGAAGCGGGTATGGAAGTGGGCGAGGACATCGGCCAGCAGTCCCGCGCACAGCGAGGGGGTCGCCCCGAGGCGCACCCGCCCGCGACGCACCCCGGCCAGTTCGGCTACCTCCCGACGGGCCGTCTCCAGGTCGGTGAGCATGCGCTGGGCCAGCGGGAGCAGCGCCTCGCCCGCCGGGGTGAGTGTGATGTTTCCCCGGGCACGACTGAATAACGGCGCGCCCAACTCCCGCTCAAGGCTGCGGATCTGTTTGCTCAAGCTCGGCTGGGCGACGCGTGAAAGCTCGGCTGCGCGGGTGAAATGGCGGGTGCGGGCCACGGCGACGAAGTAAGCCAGCTGCTGGAACTGCATGCTCCATAGCCTAAGGCTATGGAGACCAGGGTCCCGATGACTTGGACGTCCGAGTTAACCCGAAATTAAAGTGGCAGGCTGTGGCGAACAGTACCTTGACCAAGAAGCGATCTACGGCCTACAGGTCCACGGTGGCGCTCAAGTCCGCGATGGCGGTCACCGGCGTGATCCTTGTGCTGTACCTGATCGCGCACATGTACGGCAACCTGAAAGTCTTCTCGGGCCAGGAGGCCTTCGACGGCTACGCGCACGGCCTCCGTGAGCTCGGCTACCCGCTCCTGCCCGAGAGCGGCTTCCTGTGGATCGCGCGCGTCGTCCTGCTGGCGAGCGTCCTCATCCACATCTACTCCGCAGTGGTCCTCACGATGCGCGCGCGCAAGGCCCGCACCGACCGCTACCAGGTGAAGAAGCGGGTGCAGCGCACCTACGCCTCGTACACCATGCGCTACGGCGGCATCCTCATCGCGCTCTTCGTGATCTTCCACATCCTGCACCTGACGGCGAACGTCATCGCTCCCGGCGGCAAGTCGGACAGCCCGTACGAGCGGCTCGTGAACGGCTTCCAGCCGGAGTTCTGGTACGTGACGCTGTTCTACCTCGCCTCCGTGATCGCGGTCGGTTTCCACCTGCGTCACGGTGTGTGGAGCGGGATGGCCACGCTCGGCTTCAACAAGGCCAGCCGCCAGGGCAAGATCAACACGGTCGCCATGGCGATCGCCGTGGTCGTGACCGTCGGCTTCCTGCTCCCGCCCCTGGCGGTCACCTTTGGACTGGTGAGTTAATTGTCTGAGAACGACCTGTACATCGAGGGCGCCCCGATCCGGGACGAGAAGGCCCCCGAAGGCCCGATCAACGAGCGCTGGGACAAGCGCCGCTTCGGCGCCAAGCTGGTCAACCCCGCGAACCGGCGCAAGCTCTCCGTGATCATCGTCGGCACCGGCCTCGCCGGCGCCTCCGCGGCGGCGACCCTGGGCGAGGCGGGCTACAAGGTCACCTCGTTCTGCTACCAGGACAGCCCCCGGCGCGCGCACTCCATCGCCGCGCAGGGCGGCATCAACGCCGCGAAGAACTACCGCAACGACGGTGACAGCATCTACCGGCTGTTCTACGACACCGTCAAGGGCGGTGACTTCCGCTCCCGCGAGTCGAACGTCTACCGCCTGGCCCAGACCAGCGTCGAGATCATCGACCAGTGCGTGGCCCAGGGCGTTCCCTTCGCCCGCGAGTACGGCGGCCTCCTGGACAACCGCTCCTTCGGCGGCGTGCAGGTGTCCCGTACCTTCTACGCGCGCGGCCAGACGGGCCAGCAGCTCCTCATCGGCGCCTACCAGGCCCAGGAGCGCCAGATCGCGGCCGGCACCGTCAAGATGAACACCCGCCACGAGATGCTGGAAGTCATCGTCGTGGACGGCAAGGCGCGCGGCATCATCGCCCGCGACATGGTCACCGGCGAGATCGAGACGCACTTCGCCGACGCGGTGGTCCTGGCCACCGGCGGCTACGGCAACGTCTTCTTCCTGTCGACCAACGCCATGGGCTCCAACGTCACCGCCGCGTGGCGGGCCCACCGCAAGGGCGCGCACTTCGCGAACCCCTGCTACACGCAGATCCACCCGACCTGCATCCCGGTCAGCGGCGACTACCAGTCCAAGCTGACCCTGATGAGCGAGTCGCTGCGCAACGACGGCCGCATCTGGGTGCCCAAGGTGGGCGGTGACGACCGGGACCCGCGCCAGATCCCCGAGGACGAGCGCGACTACTACCTGGAGCGCATCTACCCGGCCTTCGGCAACCTGGTGCCCCGCGACATCGCCTCGCGCGCCGCCAAGAACGTCTGCGACGAGGGCCGCGGCGTCGGCCCCGGCGGGCTGGGCGTGTACCTGGACTTCGCGGACGCCATCGAGCGTCTGGGCCGCGACGCGGTCGAGGCCAAGTACGGCAACCTCTTCGACATGTACCAGCGCATCACCGGGGAGAACCCGTACGAGGTCCCGATGCGCATCTACCCGGCCGTCCACTACACCATGGGCGGGCTGTGGGTCGACTACGACCTCCAGAGCACCATCCCGGGCCTGTTCGTGACGGGTGAGGCCAACTTCTCCGACCACGGCGCGAACCGCCTGGGCGCGAGCGCGCTGATGCAGGGGCTGGCGGACGGCTACTTCGTCCTGCCGAACACCATCAACGACTACCTCGCGGCCGGCCCCTTCGAGCCGGTCGACGAGACCCACCCCGAGGCCGTGGCGGCCAAGGCGGACGTCACCGCGCGGATCGACAAGCTGCTCTCCGTCAACGGCTCCCGCACCGTCGACTCCTTCCACAAGGAGCTCGGCCACATCATGTGGGACTACTGCGGCATGGAGCGCAACGAGGAGGGCCTGCGCAAGGCCATCGAGCTCATCCGCGAGCTGCGCGCCGAGTTCTGGCGCGACGTCAAGGTGCTCGGCACCAACGAGGAGTTCAACCAGGCTCTGGAGAAGGCCAACCGCGTGGCGGACTTCCTGGAGCTGGGCGAGCTCATGTGCATCGACGCCCTGCACCGGCGCGAGTCCTGCGGCGGCCACTTCCGCGCCGAGAGCCAGACCGAGGACGGGGAGGCCCTGCGTCACGACGACGAGTTCGCCTACGTCGCGGCCTGGGAGTTCGGTGGCGTGGACAGCAAGCCCGTACTCCACAAGGAAAACCTGGAGTACGAGTACGTCGAGATGAAGCAGCGGAGCTACAAGTGAACATCACCCTGCGCGTGTGGCGACAGAAGGGCCGTGACGACGAGGGTCGCATGGTCACCTACAAGCTCACCGACGTCTCGCCGGACATGTCCTTCCTGGAGATGCTCGACGTCCTCAACGAGAAGCTCACGCTGGAGAACGAGGACCCGGTCGCGTTCGACCACGACTGCCGCGAGGGCATCTGCGGCGCCTGCGGCGTCGTGATCGACGGCGAGGCCCACGGTCCCGAGCGCACCACCACCTGCCAGCTGCACATGCGCAGCTTCAAGGACGGCGACACCATCACGGTCGAGCCGTGGCGGGCCACGGCGTTCCCCGTCGTGAAGGACCTGGTCGTCGACCGGGGCGCGTTCGACCGCATCATCCAGGCGGGCGGCTTCATCAGCGCCCCGACGGGTACCGCGCCGGACGCCCACGCCAACCCGATCCCGAAGCCGGACGCGGACCGCGCCTTCGACGCCGCGACCTGCATCGGCTGCGGCGCCTGCGTGGCGGCGTGCCCGAACGCGTCCAGCATGCTGTTCACCGCGGCGAAGGTCACCCACCTCGGCATGCTCCCGCAGGGGCAGCCGGAGCGGGCGTCGCGCGTGGTGAAGATGATCAACCAGCAGGACGAGGAGGACTTCGGCGGCTGCACCAACATCGGTGAGTGCGCCGCGGTCTGCCCGAAGGGCATCCCGCTGGACACCATCTCGCAGCTCAACCGCGACCTGCTGGGCTCGCTCAGCAAGGGCATCGGCTAGGCACGACCTCTGCCGGGGGCACACCCCGGTCCGGTCCCACGGGGCCGCACCCCTCCCGGGGGTGCGGCCCCGTTCCCGTGCACGGGTCACCGCCGGGGGGCCGGGAGCTTTCTCAGCCGCTCCGCGATCTCCGGAACGTCCACCAGCTCTCCCGTGGTGACGGCGATCACCAGGTCGTAGGACGCATCCTGGTCGACCGGGCCGAAGCCCTCTCCGTTGAGCCGGAGGAACGCCCTGGCACTGGTCCAGGCGAGCCTCTTGTTGCCGTCGGACAGCGGGTGCCCGATGAGCACCGACTGCATGAGGGCGGCGGCCTTCTGCCACAGGTCCGGGTACGCGTTTTCCCCGAACACGGTCGTCTGCGGACGCAGCAGGGCGGCCTGGAGCAGGCCGACGTCCCTCATGGCCGCGGTGGCGGGCAGGACCGCCTGGATGATCACGGTGACGTCGGCCCTCGTGAGGTAGTGCGTCACTCGGCCAGCCTCGCCAGGAGTTCGGCGTCCTCCTGGGCGATGTCCAGGGCGTACCGGCGCACCCTCTCGGTCTGGCGGCGCGCGAGGTACTCCCTCACGGCGAGCACGACCTCGGAGTTCACACTGGTGCCGTCCTCCTCGGCCGCCTCCTTGATGCGGGCGTGCACGTCCTCCGGGAGGCGCAGATTCATGTTCATACGAACACGGTACCCAGGAGTGGTACCGACGAGCGGTACTACCGGGCCCCGGACTCCTGGGCGCGGTAGTGGCGTGCCACCGCGTGGAAGGCCTCCTTCGGCGTCCATGCCGCCGGGTCGTCGGCGGGGGCCCGCACGAGGCCGAACCCCGCCATGTCCAGGTCGTACTCCGGGTCCTCGCTGTGCGGGAACCCGGGCATGGCGAAGGTGAACACGAAGGCCCCCTCCACGCCCCGGTCCTCGTACAGGTCGAGCAGTTCGGTGAGGTAGCGCGCCTGGACGCCCTCGTCGCGCACCGTGCCCCGGCGCAGGCGCGGCGGGTCGGCGAACCAGTTCACGGCGAAGAACGAGCCCGCGCCCCGGAGGCCGGCGCCCTCGTACGCGCCGCACCCGAACTCGGTGACGACGAACGGGCGCCCGGCCTCGTGCATGCGGGCGTCGAGGATCTCCGCGTAGCCGGCGTCGTCGGTGCCCGCCCGGTACAGGTTCGTCCCGGCGACGTCGAACACCGACCAGTCCACCCGCTCCCACCCCGCGGCGCCGTAGGTGAGGGGGCCGTGGAAGCGCTCGCGCGCCACTGCGGCGGTGGTCGCGAGCAGGGTGTGGAGCCTGCGGTTCACGCGGCGGGAGAACAGCCTGAGCAGTCGGGGGCGCCTGATGATCTGGAGCCGGGAGAACTCGCCGGGGCCGGGGAGCAGCCCGCGGACGGTCAGCGAGAACTCGGTGCCGACCATCAGGGTGACCCGGCCCGGCCGGGCGGCGCGCAGCCCCTCGGCCATGTCCGCCACGGCGGCGAGGTGGGCGACCAGTTCGGCGGGCGTGCGGCCGTCGTGCCGGGGGCGCACCCACACGTCGAGGCCGGCGGCCAGGGCGGCCCCGGCCGCCGATTCCAGCTGTCCGACGTCGTCGCCGATCAGCATCACGGCCGTGCAGCGCAGGTCCTCCCGGACGGTGCGCATGTCGCGCTCGGCCAGACCGGCCGGGAGGTGGTCGGTGTGGTACGAGACGCCTCTGATGTTCACCCGGCCATCCTGTCAGCCCCGGAGGAAGGAGAGGGGGCGCCGGCGCCCCCGTCAGGCCGCGGGCGGGCGGACCATGCAGTACGCCGAGGGGGCCCGCGGGTCGCTGACCACCCGCACCACCTGGAATCCGTACCGCTCGTAGTAGCCGAGGTTCGCGGGGTTCGTCGTGTCCAGGTGGACGGGGACGCCGTCCGCGTCGGCCCTCGCCAGGCCGGCGCGCAGCAGCTGCGAGCCCACGCCCGTCCCGCGGGCCCCGGGGTCGGCGCCCAGCAGGGCCAGGTACCAGTGCGGCTCCTCGGGGACGTCCGCGCGCAGTTCACCCGTGTACCGCGCGATCTCGGGGATCCGGGAGAGGCCGACCAGGCGGGACCAGTGCGGCAGCGACCGCAGCGTCACCGCGAACCCCTCGGGGGCCGCGCCGGGCGGCGCCCACAGGGCCGCGCCCCGCACCACCGGGCCGCGCACGGAGTCCTCGCGGCACTCGGCCACCGTGGTGTAGCCGCTCGGGACGTAGCCGAACCCGGCCAGGAGCGCGCAGGCCCGCGCGGTCCGCGCCATGCGCCGCGCCTCGGTCGGGAAGAACCAGCGGAAGAACGGGTCCTCGTGGAAGGCGCGCCCCAGGAGCCGGGCCACGGCGGGGACGTCGTTCATGTTCGCGGTGCGAAGGGTCCGCGTCGCGGCTGCCGTGGGGCTCACGGGGGTGCCTCTTCCCTCTCACGGGACTCCGGTCAACGCTCATGGTAGATCCCGCGGACATTCCGGGTGCGGCGTTTTCCGAGGAAGTCCCCGACCGCCCCGCGGGCCCCGCGCACGGTCCCCTCCGGCCCCGCGGAGGCTCAGGAGGGGTCGCGGATCAGGTAGTAGTGGGTGCCCGCGTCCTGGCTCTCCACCTCGCGGGACACGCGGAAGCCGAACCGCTCGTAGAAGCCGACGGTCTTGTCGTCGAGGGTCTGGGTGAACACGGGGATCCCCTCGGAGTCCGCCCGGTCCAGGCCGTCGGAGAGGAGGCCGCCCGCCACACCGGTGCCGGACACCACGGGATCCACGCCCAGGGTGGCCAGGTACAGGTGGGGTTCCTGGGGAGCGGCCAGCTTCCACTCCGCGAACACCCGCACGAACGCGGTGAGGCGCGCCCGGCCGATCAGCGGGCCCCAGTGGGGCCAGGTGCGCAGCGAGACCAGCTGCCCCTCGGGGTTGGCCTCGGGCGGCGCCCACAGGGCCGCGCCCCGCACCACCGGCGCGGACTCCGGGTCGTCCCTGGTCTCGGCGACCCGGGTGCCGCCGGCGGGGACGTAGCCGAACCCGGCGGTCAGGGCGAAGAAGCGCCGCGTCTTGGCGATGCGGAGTTCGTCGTCGGGGAACAGCCAGCGGAAGAACGGGTCCTCGTGGGCGGATCTGCTCAGGACCCGGGCGACGCCGGCGACGTCGTCCATGGTGGCGGGGCGGGCTGCGGAGGTGACGGTCGGGCTCATGCGCACTGCTCTCTGGTAGGGGGCGGCCTCACGCACATGGTAGATCACGGAACCATCACGGCAGCGCCTCGGCGGGTGTGGCGCAGGCCTGTCCGGACACCGGCTGGTCGAAGACGTGGGCCCGCACCCAGGCGTGCATCGCGATCGCGGCCGCCGCGCCGGCGTTGATCGACCGCGTCGAACCGAACTGGGCGATCGACAGCACCGCCCGGCACACCTTCCGCACCTCCTCGGACAGCCCCGGACCCTCCTGCCCGAACACCAGGACGGCGTCCCTCGGCAGCGGGTAGGTCTCCAGCGGCACGGCGCCCGGCAGGTTGTCGATCCCGATCAGGGGGAGCCCGCGCTCCTCGGCCCACGCCACCAGGGCGTCCGTGTCGGGGTGGTGGTGGACGTGCTGGTAGCGGTCGGTGACCATCGCCCCCCGCTTGTTCCACCTGCGGCGGCCGACGATGTGGACCGCCGCGCACCCGAACGCGTTGGCGGTGCGTACGACCGAGCCGATGTTGAAGTCGTGCGACCAGTTCTCCACGGCGACGTGGAAGGGATGGCGGACGGTGTCGAGGTCCGCGACGATCGCCTCGCGCCGCCAGTACCGGTAGCGGTCCACGACGTTGCGGCGGTCGCCCCCGGCCAGGAGGTCGGGGTCGTAGTGGTCGCCCTCGGGCCACGGTCCGGACCAGGGGCCCACACCGACCTCGCGTGCCTCGTCCTCGCCGTTGCCGTCGGGCGCGTCGGACGCGACCGAGGAGGGGAGGGTGGCCTGGGGTGCGGGATGCTCGTTCATCCGTTCCAGCTTACGAACCCCCGGCGCCTCCTCGGCGGGGGCGCCGCCGACCCCTCGGCCGCCGCTCCGCGGGCCGCTCTCGGGGCGGTCACCGGGTCTGTGGCCGGATCAGGCCCTCAGCCGCCGCTCCGCGGGCCGCTCTGCCGGCTCCGTGCGACGAGGAGGGCCGCCGCGCGCCAGCCGAGCATGGCCGCGGCCAGGAACAGGGACGTGACGACGACGAAGCTGAACGGCGCGCCCTCGCCGGTCAGCAGGCGCAGCACCATCCCGCCCGCCACCGTCACGGCCCACACGAACAGGCCGACCGGCCAGATCCGGTCGGGGGCCCTCCAGCCCAGGGTGACCGCCCACCCCAGGACCGTTCCGGCCAGGAACGGCCAGGCCGTACCCCAGATCCCCGCGAGGGCGGTCCCCGACTCGTGGTCGACCCTGCCGATCACGACGAAGACGAGCACACAGACCAGGTCGGCCGCGAAGGCGAGCGGCGCCGCATACGAACGCATGCCACCAGGTTAAGGGGCTGACCGTGACCGTTGCCGGTGGGGTGTGAGGGCCCCTGACCTGGATGGTCCCGTACCCCGAGCCGGTCCCGGCGCCGGACCTCGCCACAGGCACAAGGTCCTCGGGAGGGCATGGGCATGGGCGGGGGAGGGGGCATGGACGCGGTGTACGCAGCACCGGACGACGATCGTCCCGCCGCGGTCGAGCGCGTCCACCGACCCTTCGCGGCCGACGCCGAGTTCCGCGCCCGGCCCGCACCGTGCGCGCCCGGGCCCCGGCACGCGTATCGCCGGGGCCCGGGGCCGTCCGCTACTCGCCCCGGAGGTTCTCCTTGAGGAACTCCACCTGGAGCAGCATCAGGTTCTCCGCGACGGTCGGGTCGGACGGGGAGTGCGTCACCCCCGACAGCGGCAGCACCGTGTGCGGGCGGCCCGCCGCCATCAGGGCCGACGACATCCTCTGGGTGTGCGCGAACGCCACGTTGTCGTCCGCCAGGCCGTGGATCATCATCAGCGGGCGCTCCAGCTTGGCCGCCTCCTCCAGGAGCGAGCTGCGCACGTACGCCTCCGGGCGCTCCTGCGGGGCGCCCAGGTAGCGCTCGGTGTAGTGGGTGTCGTACAGCTCCCAGTCGATGACCGGCGCGCCCGCCACCGCCGCGTGGAACACGTCCGGGCGGCGCAGCACCGCGAGCGCGGCGAGGAACCCGCCGAACGACCAGCCGTGGATGCCCACACGCGCGGTGTCCAGGAAGGGGAAGCGGGCCGCCGCGTCCCGCAGGGCCGCCACCTGGTCGTCCAGCACCGGCGCCGCCAGGTCGAGGTGGATGCTCTGCTCCCACTCCACCCCGATCCCCGGGGTGCCGCGGCCGTCCGCGATGAGCACCGCGAAGCCCTGCTCCGCGTACCACTGGGCGGTCAGGTAGGCCCCGCGCGCGTTGAGGACCCGCTGGGCGTGCGGTCCCCCGTAGGGGGCCATCAGCACGGGGAGCGGACGGAGGTCCTCGCGGTACCAGGACGGCAGGACGAGCGCGGTCGGGATCCGCCGCTCGCCGGCGCGCCAGAACTCCACCCTCGGCTCGGGGAGCTCCGGCGCCTCCGCGAGGCTGGGGATCTCGGAGTACGCCCGCCGCGTCTCGGTGTCGGCGTTGCGCACGACCACGGTGCGCACCCCGGCGAAGTCCATCGACCGGTGCTGGACGACGAGGGTGCCGCCGCGCAGCCTCCCGGAGCGCAGGCCGCTGTGGGCCCCCGAGTCGGCGGATCGGGAGCAGCCGTGCCCGGGGACCTCCACCGGCGCCGACAGGCCGGTGGCCAGGTCCACCAGCCACAGGGACACGTCGCCGGGGCTCCCCGCGGGCGAGCCCGTGTAGAGGACGCGGTCGCCGTCCACGTCGACGACCCCGCGCACGTACACGTCGGCGGGGCTGACGGGCGTGCCGCCGACGTACACGCGCCGCTCACCGGGTCCGTCGGGCCCCTCGGGCCCGCGGGCGATCCACACCAGGTCCCCGGAGGCGGTGTGGGCGGGCACGCCCGGCATCAGCTCGACCCACACGCCGTCGGTGTCGGTGCGCACCTCGGCGACCAGGCCGGTGGCCGGGTCGGCGCTGAGGAGGGTGAGCGAGCGCTGGCCGCGGTCCTGCGCGGTGAGGACGACGGTGGGGGTGCCGTCGGGGCCGGTGGTCCAACCGACGGTCGACAGGTAGGGGAAGGCCTCCCGGTCCCACTCCACCCAGGTGGGGGTGGGGCGGCCGTCCCGCCGGTACGCCCCCGCCGTACCGACCGGGAACACGGCCAGGCGCACGTCCGCGTTGACGCCCCCCGCCGGCGGGTAGCGCAGCGCCGTCGGCTCCTGGCCGGGGCGGCCGGGGTCGGAGACGTACCAGGTGTTCACCGCGGACTCGTCCACGCGGGCGACGGCCAGCGAGGAACCGTCCGGAGCCCACCAGAAGCCCCGGTAGCGGCCCATCTCCTCGGCGGCGACCAGCTCGGCCAGACCCCAGGTGACGTGGTCGCCGTCGGGCTCGGCGACCACCCTGTCGCCGTGGTCGGACTCGGCCGCGGCGACGTCGATGACGCGCACGGCCCCGCCGCTGACGTAGGCGACGCGGTCGCCCGCCGGACTGATCCGCGGGTCCACGACAGGGGTGGCCGCGGGCAGCTCGCGGGGCGCGCCGCCGTCGCCGACCAGGTCGACGTAGAACAGCCGCCCGGACAGGGTGAAGACCGCCCTCGTGAAGGCGTCGTCCACCGAGTAGGACACGATGCCGCCGCCGCTCTCGCGGAGGCGCTCACGGCGGGCCCGCTCCTCCGGGGGGAGGTTCTCGTCGTCGGCACCCAGGGCCTTGGGGTCGGCGACCACCGACTCGGTCCCGGCCTCCGTCTCGTGCACCCACAGGCACGTGCCCGTGTCTACTCCGTCGCGCCCCCGGAGGAAGGCGACGCGTTGTCCGTCCGGCGAGATCTGGAACGCGCGCGGAACACCGATCGTGAAGCGTTGGGTACGGGCCTGTTGGCGAGGAAAACTCATAGGGGGATTGTGTCCCATGCCGCGCCCGGGCGGGGGCGCGTCCCCTCCCCACCGGCCACGACGCGCGGAGGTCCGCGCCGGGCGGCGTCCCGGGGGCCGCACCCGCCCCCTCGCGCCTCAGGAGGCCTCCGGAGGCCGCTGGGGGCGCCCCGTGCGTGCCGCGTCCCCGCCCCCGCGCGCCGCAGGAGGCGCGCTCCGCTTCCGCGCCCGCACCCCGTCGCACCGGGCGGGGTTCCGGACCCCGGTCGGACACGGGTGTGTGAAGGTCACGCCATGTCGTGATGCGACCGGTATCGTTCGCTATGTGACTGACAGGCGACTGATGATGGTGCACGCGCACCCCGACGACGAGAGCATCGTCACGGGTGCGACGCTGGCGAAGTACGCGGCCGAGGGGGCCGGCGTCACCCTGGTGACCTGCACCCTCGGTGAGGAGGGCGAGGTCATCCCCGACGACCTCGCGCACCTGGCCGCCGACCGCGACGACACCCTGGGCAGCCACCGGACCGGCGAGCTGGAGAAGGCCTGCGTCGCCCTGGGCGTGCGCGACCACCGGTTCCTCGGCGGCGCCGGCCGCTACAGGGACTCGGGCATGGCGGGCGGCCCCGCCAACGACCACCCGAAGGCGTTCGCGGGGGCCGACCCGGAGGCCGCCGCGACGATGCTCGCGGAGATCATCCGCGAGGTCAGGCCGCACGTACTGGTCAGCTACGACGAGTACGGCGGCTACGGGCACCCGGACCACGTCCAGGCGCACCGGATCACCCGGCGCGCGTGCGCCCGGGCCGGTGAGCGCTCCATGGCGGGCACGCCCTGGCAGGTCGGCAAGCTCTACGCGATCGCCCAGCCGGTGTCCGTGATCGAGGCGTCGATCGCGAGGCTCAACGAGGAGGCGGGCCCGTTCACGCCGCCCGCCCAGGTGTCCGACATCGCGCGCGGCACCCCGGACGAGCTGGTGACCACGCGCGTCGACGCGGGGGCGCACTGGGCGGCGAAGGCGATGGCCATGCGGGCGCACGCCACGCAGATCACCGTGGACGGCGGGCGGTTCGCCCTGTCGAACGGCATCGCGCAGGAGATCGACGCCGTCGAGTACTTCACACTGCTGCTGGGGCCGGCGCCGCGCGTCCGGCCGGGGGAGTACGAGACGGACCTGTTCTCGGGGCTGTGATCCCGGGCGGTCCGGGCGACCGTCTACCCTCGTCTGCTGTGAGCACACCTGAGTCCACCGGGGCCGGAGAGCGGAGACCGCCCCGGACGTCCCTGTCGCCGCTGCTGACCGCGGCCACCTTCGCGGTCCTGCTGCTGCTCGGCGCCCTCCTGGGCCTGCTGTCCACGACCGGCGCCGGCTGGCTCACCCGCTACTGGGACGCGGGCCGGCCCGCGACCCTGCTGTCGGTGGCGGGGCTGGTGGCCTTCCTGGCGCTCCTGTACGGGGCGGGCCGCCTGTGCGCGTGGGGGACTCGGGGCCCGTCCGGGGCGGTGGCCTTCGCGGTGGGGTTCCTGGCGGTGCTGATCGCCCTGGTCAGCTACCTCCCCGGCGGTGACGCCGTCCTCAGGAACCACCTCATGCACAACGCGTACATGTTCGGGACGATGCTGGTCCTGGCGATCTCCGTGGTCCGCAGCGGGATCTTCCTGCCCCCGGCCCCGCAGGGCGGCGCCCGGCCGCAGGAGCGGCCCCCCGCGGGCGCGCACCCGCCGAACGGGGACTGACCCCGGGGCGATCCCCGGGGTCCTCTCCCCGTGTACGGGCTCAGGCCCAGAACTGCAGCAGGAGCTCTCCGTAGAAGGCGATCCCGGGGAACACCGGATTGGGCAGGACCAGGTCGAACAGGCCGTACACCAGGTTCACCATGACCTCCCTGACCCCGGGGAACCACAGGACGGCGAACACGGCCACGGAGCCGAACAGGGCGTTGCGGCGGGCGGCGGGGACCCACGGCGCGCGGTGCGCCGCCGCGGCCAGCACCTCGAAGCCGTCCAGGCCCGGGACGGGCAGCAGGTTGACGAGGGCGGCGGTCAGGTTCGCGAAGGACAGCAGCGCCATCGCGGCGATCGCCCAGTTGGTGGTGTCGTTGCCGGGGGGGACCAGGACGGTCACGACGGCGGCGAGGACCGCGGACAGCAGGAGGCTGGCCAGCGGGCCGGCGAGCGCCACCGCGGCGCGTCGGCCGCGCGACGGGATGCGGTCCCAGTCGACGTAGGCGGGCGGCCCGGTCATGCCGAAGGCCCCCAGGCCCAGGTAGAGCGAGGGCAGCACGAGCCCGGCGAAGGCCTGCTCGTAGGCGAACGGGTTGAGCCTCAGGTAGGCGCTCCCGCGCAGCGAGCGGTCCCCGGCCAGGTAGGCCGCGAGCGCGTGCGCGAACTCGTGGACGGCCGAGGAGACGATCCACCCGAGCAGGATGAGCAGGGGCGGGATCAGCGGGGTGACGCTCGCGCCCTCGGCGGCCCAGTCGAGTTCGACCGCGCGCCAGGAGAGCCAGCCGGCGAACCCCGTGAGCCCCAGCAGCAGGACGAACACCGGGCTGGGCAGGAAGTCGAGCCGGCTCGGGGCCGGGGCGCCCTCCGCGGGCGCGCCGTCGTCCCCGGGGGGGTCCTCCGCGTCCGCGGTGTCCCCGCCGGGCCCGGGAGCCCCTGTGCCCCCCTCCCCGGAGGACGCCGGTTCGTCGTCGTCCCCGCCCAGGTCGGGCCGGTTGAGGGCGCCCTCGGGCATCCTGTCCCACGGGTCGACGCCGGGCGCCTCGTCCGCGCCCCGGTCGGGTCCGGGCGCGTCGGTCGTCTCCGCCTTCTGGGGCGGTTCGGGCGTGGGCATGGTGCTCCTGCTGGTCGCGGGTGGGTCGCGCTCCAGATTAGGCCCTGGGCGGGACCCGTGCGCAGCGGGTGCGGCACAGGGGGGGGCGGGGCGGCGCGGGGGCCTACACGACCGCCCGGGGGGCCACCGCCGACCGGTGCAGGCACGCGACCGCGAAGGCGCGGCCGGGCGCCGTCAGCTCCCGGTGCCCGGCGCCGTCGTCCTCGCCGAGCAGGCCGAGGGTCTCCAGCAGCCAGCACACCGCCATCACCAGCGCCCGCACCCGGTCCGAGGCGGCCTCGGCGGTCCGCCGGTGCGAGGCGGCGTGCCGGCCCGACGCGAGCGGCGGCTCCGGCGGCACCCAGCCCGACTCGGTCAGCGTCCTCTCGGCCGCCTCCACGTCCGACTCGCGCCGGCGCTCGTGCGAACCGCCGCCCTGCGGGGAGCGGGACAGCAGCATGCCCAGGAGCGTCTCCGCCGCCGCCTGCTCCAGTCCGCCGGTTCGGCACAGGGTCTCGGTGGAGGCCCGCCACAGCGCCTCGGGGTCCTCGCGCAGCTGCCGCCCGCGCCGGGTCAGGACGAGCCGGCGCCCCGAGCGGCGCACGGCGCGCATGCCCCGCAGCGCCTGGTGCAGGGCGATCAGCTGGGTCGCGTCCGTCTCGCTGCGCGGGGGTTCCGGGGTGGTCCGCCAACCGAAGTCCGCGCACATCTGGCGGACCACGCCCGGCGAGATGTAGCCGATCTGGGTGAGGGCGATGCCGTCGGCGGCGAGGTCCAGCAGCCGTTGCAGCGGCGCCATCGACCGGTCCGCCGCGCGCGGCACGTCCGCGCCGGCGATGATCTGCCCGACGAGCGGCCACAGCCGCTGCCGGTGCGGGTGCGCCGACGAGCTGAGCCACGCGCGGACCCGCTCCTCCCGCACCAGGTCCAGGTGGCTCAGGCCCCGCCGACCCGGGCGGGTCAGGAAGGAGCGCGTGAACTGCTCCTGGGCCGGACGCCACCCGCGCTTTCCCGGCCTGACGTCGCCCAGGGAGATGGCCAGCTCCAGGGCGGCCGAGGTCTCGTCGCGGGCGCGGATCTCCGCGTCGCCGACCGCGGTGCCCCACGTGAGCTCGGGGAGGTCCGGGGGCTCGACCCCGGACTCCCACATGAGCCGCTCGTACATGGCCAGCCCCGCCGCGTGGTCCTCGGAGTAGACGGCGAGCAGGGAGGAGGTCTCCTGCGCCGAGCAGATCTGCGCGTACCGGTAGAGCTGGAGGAGGGAGAAGAGGCTGCCGAGGGAGCGCACGGCGAACAGCTGCTCGTCGGCGGAGTCCTGGAAGCGGACCGGGAGCTCGAACCAGCAGAACCGCTGGACGGCGTGCTGGTTGAGCCTCTCGAGCTCCCGGTCCGGCGCCAGGGCGTCCAGCGCCGCCCGTGCCGTGTCGGCGGCCCGCTCGTCCCGTCGGGCCAGCTCGGCGAGGGCGGACGCTACTGCTTCGCGCATGACGGGCGCTCACCACCTCCCCGCGTACCCGCGCCCGTCCGCGCGGTGTTCCGCGGGGGGCGCGCTGTCTCGTTCGTCTGTCCCCGGGAGGGTCGGGCCGGGACCCGCTCCGGGACTGTGCGTCTCCTACCCCGCACGGGGCGAAGAATGCCTGTGCCCAGGCACGTGTGGACGCCGCGCCCGGCGCCGGGACCGTCCGGCCCGCAGCGGGGCTCAGGCAGTCCTCGGGGGAGGACCGCCGCGGCGGCGCGGGGGCACCGGCGGAACGACGCGGCTGGCGGCGACGGCCGACTCCTCGACCTCCACCGCGGAGCCGTCGCGCCGGCGCACGGTGATGACGCCGCCGTCCCAGGACTCCACGACCCCGACGATATCGGTGAACCCGCCCCCGGGGAGGGTTGTGCGTACGGAGACCCGGCGGCCCACGTCCTCCGGGGTTATCCGGTGGACGAGACGTCCTCCCATGTGCATCGAACGAGCCCCCCGATTGTGCGCAGGTTGTTCTTCGCCGCCATACTAGGAGGACGACATCTGTGCCATTTGCTTGCAGAGCCCGGGAGCAGGGCATAGGCGCCCGCACGCCGAACCCGGTCCGGGGTTCTCAAGGTCCCCGCCTCCCCCGTGGAAAGCGGGGGTGAGACAAGGAGTACGACGTGACCTACGTCATCGCGCAGCCCTGTGTTGATGTGCTGGACAAGGCGTGCATTGACGAGTGCCCCGTGGACTGCATCTACGAGGGCGACCGCATGCTCTACATCCACCCGGACGAGTGCGTCGACTGCGGTGCGTGCGAGCCGGTCTGCCCGGTCGAGGCCATCTACTACGAGGACGACCTGCCCGAGCAGTGGTCCGACTTCTACAAGGCCAACGTCGACTTCTTCGACGACCTGGGGTCCCCGGGCGGCGCCTCGAAGGTCGGCAAGATCGACCGCGACCACCCGCTCGTCGCGAAGCTGCCCCCGCAGGCCGAGTAGCCGCGCAGTCCGCGTTCCGGCCCGACAGGGGCCGAGCCGCCACCGCACCCCCCTGGCGCAGAGGGTGCGCGGGCGTGGGTCACCCGTGCGGTGACGTGTCGCGCCGACCCCCTCCGGCGGGTCGGCGCGATTGCTGTGCGAACCGAAACCGATGGATGGAGTGTGCACCGATGGCCGAGCGGCGACCCGTGGCGGACCGGCTCCCGACCTTCCCGTGGGACCGGCTGGCGCCGTACAAGCGCACGGCCGCGGCGCACCCCGGCGGCATCGTGGACCTGTCCGTCGGCACGCCGGTCGACCCGGTCCCGGCCTCCCTCCGCAAGGCCCTGTCCGACGCCTCGGACTCGCCCGGATACCCGCTGACCTGGGGAACGCCCGAGCTGCGGGCCTCCATCCGCGGCTGGCTGTCGCGCCGCCACGGCGTGGACGTCGCCGAGGGCGCGGTGCTGCCCACCGTCGGCTCGAAGGAGCTCGTCGCGTGGCTGCCGACCCTCCTCGGCCTCGGGGCGGGCGACACGGTCGTGCACCCCGCACTGGCCTACCCGACCTACGACGTCGGCGCCCGGATCGCCGGTGCGGCCCCGGTCGCCTCCGACGGCCTGACGGCGCTGGGCCCGGCCCCGGCGGGGCTGGTGTGGGTGAACTCGCCCAGCAACCCGACCGGGCGCGTCCTGGGCGTCCCGCACCTGCGCAAGGTCGTGGAGTGGGCCCGCGAGCGCGGGGCCGTGGTGGCCTCCGACGAGTGCTACCTGGACCTCGGCTGGGACGGCGCCGAACCGGTGTCGATCCTGCACCCGGACGTGTCGGGCGGATCGCACGACAACCTGCTCGCGGTGCACTCGCTCTCCAAGCGCTCCAACCTGGCCGGCTACCGGGCGGCCTTCGTCGCCGGGGACCCCGCCCTGGTCGGAGAGCTGCTGGCGGTGCGCAAGCACGCCGGGATGATCGTCCCCGCGCCCGTCCAGGCGGCGATGCGGGCGGCCCTGGACGACGACGCCCACGCCGCCGAGCAGAAGGAGCGGTACCGGGCCCGCCGGGCCCGGCTCCGCGCGGCCCTGGAGGGGGCGGGCTGGCGGATCGAGCACTCCGACGCCGGACTGTACCTCTGGGCGAGCCACCCCCGCCACGACGCCTGGGGCGCGGTCGCGCACCTGGCGGAGCGCGGTGTCCTGGTGGCCCCCGGCGACTTCTACGGCGCCGCGGGGGCGGGACACGTGCGGGTGGCGTTCACCGCCACCGACGAGCGCGTCGGGGCCGCCGTCGAGCGGCTGGCGGAGTAGCGGGACGGTCCCGGGGAACGGCCCGGCGGCCGTTCCCCG